>JAICQW010000163.1 GCA_025937665.1 Nitrososphaeraceae archaeon
CTTTATTGTATTACTGTATGCAGGAACCTGTGCATCCTTTATTTTCTGAAAGTATGTCTGAGCTGCTGTAGAAAATTCTTTAGTTTTCTCATCCGCGGTATCATTCACATTTGAGCTTGACCAAATACGCGTTCCATTGTTGTCTACCCAACTGTAAAAATCCACAAAGTTAATGGTTGTTTTTTGAGCTGAATTCAACAAAACCTTCCCTGACTCCAAACGTTGGTCAATTAATTCTCGAGAAGAGGAAAGCATTTCGAGGTTTATGGTTACCAAATCAAGCTTATTCTTAAGTATCTGAGCAAGATCTGAGACCTTGACTAGCGTTGTACTCTGAATATGTTCTACAGCAATATGTTGAATATCCGAAGAATTTCTCATATAATATTGATAAGTAAGGATTGAAAATATTACCCCTGCTGCGACGATAGCAGAAATCATGAGTACAATTCTTCTTTCCAATATTCGTTGCGACAATTACGAAGTAGATAGATCCAGCAGCTTAAATATATTGTATGATATCAGTATACACAGGCGAGCATTAGGGATATAAGTCTTTTATATAATTTAGATGAAACAAAGGTATGGTGAGATGTGCATTATGCGGCAGAAAAATTAACGATCCCACAGAATGTATCGTTTATCAAGATTATAAATTTGATAAAGTAACATGCCTTTACATTTACAAGAAGCTCAGTTTCATCTACGATATCGAACTTATTGACATCATTCAGTCATGATATCAGAAATAGTGGTTTTTAGGCGGGGCATTTTTCAGGTTCCAATTTAAAAAAGCGGCTGCATTAAAAATATTATGTAAACGTTACTCACTATTAAAACCGTCAAAATTACATTTTTCTCAGTTTATCGTTCTCGCCATGAAATGATTGATATCGGAACTATTTTTAGCTCTAATTGTCAATAGTCAATAGTCAAATCTGAACACACAATCTTTTGTACCATCCACTTTATATTGGAATTTTATCAAAAATATGTGATTTTAAATATCATGTCTACGTATAAAGAATGACCTTGTTTGAGTAATCGAAAAAATTTGAACAATAATGATGTTGAAACTAGTTTAAAGGTAGCTGAGGCTGAGCAATCCGATGTCGGAAGGAGAATTGCTAGAGTAGACCCCAAAGTTGCAAGGCAACTGAATTTGTCTGCTGGGGATGCGCTGGAAATTTCATCATTGGGCAAGAAAACAAATGTTCTGTGTTGGCCGGCTAGAGAAAATGACGCTGGAAAAGGTCTTGTGAGAATAGACGGCTATCTGCGTAATAGGTTGGATGTGGGAATTAATGATTCAGTCGAAATAAGAAAAGTCCAATCAAAGAGTGCAGAAAAGGTAACATTGGCCCCAACAGAGCCTCTAAGAATTGTGGGAGCAGAAGGTTACCTACAGGAGTATCTTTTAGGGAGTCTATTGAGTACAGGAGACATTTTTCCTTTGACGATTATGGGTCAAAGAGTAGATCTTGTAGTCATCTCTACTAATCCCTCCGGACCTGTTTTAATGGAGGACTTTACTGAAGTCACTGTTTCTGAAGAAAGCGATAAAGCTATCCAGGTTGCAAAGGGCGACGGTACTTCCTCAATTTCATATGAAGACATTGGCGGCATCAAAAATGAAGTATCCCGTTTAAGAGAAATGATAGAATTACCTCTGAGACACCCTGAGCTCTTTAAGAGACTTGGTGTGGAAGCGCCAAAAGGAGTTCTATTGCATGGGCCGCCTGGAACCGGGAAGACACTACTGGCAAAGGCAGTAGCACATGAAACTAACGCAAACTTTTATACTATTGGTGGCCCTGAAATAATGAGCAAGTTCTACGGAGAGTCAGAAGAGAGACTACGTGAAATTTTCAAAAAGGCTGAGGAAAATGCGCCTGCGATTATTTTCATTGATGAAATTGATTCGATTGCCCCCAAAAGAGAGGAGGTTTCAGGTGAAGTAGAAAGAAGGGTTGTTGCTCAACTTTTATCATTAATGGATGGGATGTCGTCACGGGGCAAGGTAGTTGTAATTGGTGCCACTAACAGAATAAACGCACTCGATCCTGCACTTAGGAGACCGGGTAGATTTGACAGAGAAATGGAGATTGGTGTGCCTGACAAAGAGGGCAGATTGGAAATATTGCAGATTCACACAAGGGGAATGCCTCTGGAAAAAGATGTAGACCTGGGAGTGATAGCTAACATGTCACATGGCTTTGTCGGGGCAGATTTGCAAGCTGTAGCAAAAGAAGCAGGAATAAGGGCACTCAGAAGAGTACTGCCTGACATTGATCTTACTACAGAGAACATTCCATCTGAAATTCTCAAGAAAATCATAGTCACTATGGACGATTTCCTGAGCGTAATAAAGGAAATTGAACCATCTGCATTACGTGAAGTTTTCGTGGAAGTTCCTGACGTTAATTGGGAAGATATCGGAGGTCTTAAAGATGTAAAACAGGAACTGCAAGAAGCCGTGGAATGGCCGCTTAAGTATCAGGGATTATTTGTTCACTCTGATGCGACTCCGCCGAAAGGAATTCTTTTGTACGGGCCTCCCGGAACCGGAAAGACCTTGATGGCAAAAGCAGCGGCTCATGAAAGTGAGGCAAATTTCATTAGCATAAAAGGTCCAGAACTACTATCAAAATGGGTTGGCGAATCAGAAAAGGGAGTACGGGAAGTCTTTAGGAAGGCAAGACAAGCGGCTCCTTGTATTGTGTTTTTTGATGAAATTGACGCCATAGCCCCTACTCGAGGCCATGGGAGCGATTCTCATGTAACTGAGAGAGTAATAAGTCAACTGCTTACTGAGATGGACGGTCTTGAAGTGTTATCTAATGTAATCATCATTGCCGCTACTAACAGGCCTGACATAATAGATGCTGCGCTATTGCGGCCCGGAAGATTTGATAGATTGTTGTATGTGCCACCTCCAGATAAAGAAGCAAGAATGCAGATACTAAAGATACATACCTCAAAAAAACCCTTGTCAGATGACGTCAATATAGACGCTCTAGCAAATCAAACAGAAGGATACACAGGTGCGGACATTGCAGCACTTGCATCGGCAGCGGTCATGCTTGCCCTAAGAGAACACATTGAGAAATATAAAGATCCCAAAAATGCAGAATCTGCAAAAAACGAATTAAAAGTACATATGAAAAATTTTGAAGAAGCAATGAAGAAGATCCGTCCGTTATCAAAACACGAAATAGACACCTACAAAAATATTGCCCAACAATTTGGAATGCCAGCGACGACAAAAGAGGTTGTAGATAGAGACACTGCAATAAAATAAACGGGTTTGAAGTTTGAATACAATTTTGTCCAAGGAAAATTGTTGAACACTCTTTTGTTACATGCTGGGACTTCTATTTTATTTCTCAATGAAAAAGTAGTTCTCTAAATATGTCTTGCTTTCTTTAACCTTAAAGAGGCAACTGTCTCCATAAGGATTCTTGCTGCATGATTTGCGGTATTCTGATTTAGATCATAGTCGGGACACAATTCTACTATATCCATCCCTACAATGTGTAGATTTTCACTTATTTTTTTTATCATATGTATCATGTCTAGGGGAAATAATCCTCCAGGAGCTGGTACAGACACACCAGGAGCAACACCTGGGTCCATACAATCCAAGTCAATGGACATGTATACTTTTCTTGATCCACATTTTGATATGATCCTTTTTATAGTAGCATTGATACCCTTTTCAATAATATCGATTGGTGTTATGATCTCCAATTTTTTTTCTGTAGCATTATCTATTTCTTCTATTTCTGCAGCCCTAGTACCAATCAATATACTTTTATTAAAATTGATATAACTTGAAGAGTCAGTAATAACTGAACCATAATAGTTCCTCGTGGATGAAACAAAATCAGGGTGGGCATCAAAGTAAAGAAGTGATATTTTTTCTCCTTCAAAGCTATCGTTCATTGCCTTGAGGATAATGGTTGTAATGGAATGATCTCCTCCAATAGTTATGGGAATTTTTGTGGTTGAAACTATATCAAATACCGCTTTGTAGAGATCATCCCTTGATAGGTTTCCCACATCGATGATCTTTTTATTTTCAAGTGTTCCTGACATTGGACAAATGGGAATTCTTTTTCCATCTCTTTCAAAAAATTCATAAGAGTTCGATGCGCGCCTTAAACTGTCGGGTCCCTTACTAGCACCCTTTCTTTTTGCATGTGACTTTGATTCATCAGGAATGCCTAATACTACTATGTCCGCCTGTGCAATAGATTGAACATTTGCATGAAATAATTTAATCACATAATAAGCGTATCAAAAGATACATTTCAATGTTAATTTTGCGAATTTTTACCAAGGTAATTAGAATAAACCGTACTGCGTCGCAACAACA
>JAICQW010000271.1 GCA_025937665.1 Nitrososphaeraceae archaeon
ATTTAGGCCCTTAATAAATGCAGCAGCCAATTTACTCCTAAATGGATCCCATGTTCTGTATTCATTACCGTTTCTAGGGACAAGCTTTTCACCATAAAGAGTCACTCCTTTCAAAAGGTTGATTGTCGCTATGTGCTCCCTTCCATTAAGGGTAACGTAACTAATGACGTCTACGTTTTTCATGACGCATCTTCCTTCGCTTGAATCCCATCGATCTATTGGGTCTCTTGTGCATGAATCTTCCCCTGTCTTCAAAAGATTCCTTCGCCTTCGGCGGCTCTTGATAAATCTTTTGAATAGTTTCTATTCTCTTTGTCAATTTGTCCAACAACGAATTATCTAATTCAGCGTTACGATATACATCGATCCTTACTGCAATAGCTATCTTTGATGACAGGGCACGGGCAATTTTACCTCTCTGCCATTTTGGAGCTGAGTTAACTGAAGGATGTTGAAATAAAAGACCGTGTTTTGGAGGTCTGGTGCCTGTTTTTAATGCACGAAACAGAGCTTTTTCGGCACCAATAATTTGAATAGTACTTGAAGGCATCTGCGCTAGTTTAATCAAACTACCTGCCTTTGCCACTAACCTAGCGCCTATAATTGCAGTTAGTATATTCTTCAGATTTGGAGCAAGAATGTCCATTAGATTTTCTATCGTGGTAGATAGATTCGTTCTCAACTCTGATAACATTATCACTTGAGATGCCAAAACTTTTAGTGATTCTGAACTATCTTCAGTAAGGTCCCCGCCCTGACTCTTTGATACTGCTAATTGAATCATCTCGATTTTCTTATCGGGGATCTCAAGCTGAGTCAAAAGCTCCTTGCTAATATTTTCCCTTGGTCCAGCATCTCTTACAATGTTGGCATATGTGATGATATTTTGAAGTAAATAATCTAATTCAGGAAAATGGAGACCGTACCATTCGCGAATCCTTGTACTGATTGTATTTATTATTTCATCCAGCTCGTCTAATGTGTTGACGGCTTGAACTAAATGCAAGTCTAATTTTTGAGATGTTTCCTTCACCTTCATAGATGAAAGATTTATTGCAAACCTCTGCAAAAGTGCAGTCAACTCGTCTCTGTTGTCAGATAGTCCAAACTTTATTATTAAATCCAGTTTGTTCTGGCTTATTTCATTTTGCCTAGAATCAGACATAAGTTTAACATCAAAACTTTCGCCCTGTAAAATATCGATTAAATTCTTGTTATTAACCCTCACCTGATCATAATTTTTTAATTTAGGGATCAGATCGGATATGTAATTTTTTTGTCCTTGCATTATGGAAGAATATTCCACTTCCGGATTGTCAAATTTCCTTTTGTAAATTAGATTTGAATCTTCAAGAGCACAGAGACCGATTTCAAACAAAATCACATTTGCAACTTTCAACTAGATCTTACTTTAAGTTAATTTGGTCACTAAAAAATCTAACATTATTACCCTATACTTCGCTTTATTGATCTGCCCCGGAGACAATTATTCACCAATGTTGGCAACTTCATCCCCATGAATGTCCTCATAATGAGCATCGCATTCATTCTTTGTTAGGAATTCCTTGGCGCATACCTTGCACCTAAATGTACCTCCCTCGTATTCTGCCATGTTAAAACATGGAATTATATCCACTAAAAAAATTTATCGCGTATTCAAAGTTTCCAATTCATTGGATGGGATTCCTTTCTTAATGAGAAATGATTTGAACGCCTCGTCAACTGACAAGCCATCGTGAACTATGGACCTAACTGCCTGAATCATTTCTACTGGCTGATCGGATTGCCAAATATTTCTACCCATATCAACGCCAGAGGCCCCATCTCTTATTGCATTAAAAGTTAAATTGAGGGCATCTTTTTCTGGTAACTTTTTACCTCCAGCAATAATGACTGGAACAGGACAACCTTGTACTACCTCCTCAAAATTTTCACAATAATAGGTCTTTACCAGATGTGCTCCTAATTCTGCAGCAATTCTGCAGGCCAGTCCAAGATATCTAGAATCTCTAGCCATTTCTTTTCCGACGGCAGTAACTGCCAATACTGGAATTCCGAATTTTTCACCTTGATCTACCAGTTTAGATAGATTGCTTAGAGTTTGATGTTCATACTTGCTGCCTACAAAGATGGACAAAGCCAGACATGCTGCATTGAGTCTTATTGCTTCTTCAATTGATGTTGTTATCGTTTCCTTAGAAAGATCTTCGCCTAGAATACTAGTGCCTCCCGAAACACGTAAAACTATAGGAACACTGGATTCAGGAGCTACACATCTCCTCAGAACTCC
>JAICQW010000181.1 GCA_025937665.1 Nitrososphaeraceae archaeon
AGCTTCGCGCCAAAGCTCTTGGAGTGTATAATCAAATGATGAATAACTCCACAGTAGTAACTAATTCTGCTTTCAGTTCAAAAGCCGTCAAGTTATATTATCCAAGCACAGATCCTCTGATTATATATCCTCCAATAGATATCGATTTCTTCAGTCGTGTGGTTAGCTCCGATTCTAGGGAGAATAGGATTGTGGTACTTGGAAGATTCAATCCTGATAAAAACATTGAGTTAGCATTGGAAGTTGCAAGAGTTCTGAAAGGTATGAACACAAGGTTTGAAATGAGTATAGTAGGAAACCTGTCCAAACAGTATTATCCATATTTTAACTATCTTCAAAAACTTATCAAAGTAAATGGACTTTCAGACATGGTTGATTTGAGAACAAATGTCGACATTAACGATTTACGGACTCTCCTTGGAAAATCAAAGGTTCTCTTTCATCCTACTATTGGAGAACCTTTTGGTATGTGTATAGCAGAGGCGATGTCAGCAGGGTTAGTGCCAGTCGTACCAAGCTTTGGCGGCAACACTGAATTTGTACCCGAGAGTCTGAGATACAGTAATCAGAAAGAGGCGGCAAAAATAATAATGAGGTCAATGAATGCTAGTTTGCAACAACGATTTTCATTAAGTAACTCTGTCAGAAAATTTGGCAAAGGACGCTTTAAAGATAATCTCAAACGCTTGCTCAGTGAGCGAGTCGCCCCCTAGTCATTCATTAAATTTATTCTCGTTAGTAGAGATTGAAAGTCTGAGGATACGATAGTGCGATTCGTAGTATGATTAATAAGTAACAGGAATGTCAGCAGAACAAAGACTTGGGAATCTCACAAATGAATGGATTTGGGAGACGAGGTATAATCGGAAATTTAAGGGACTTTTTATCGGTTACAGAAAAATATACCTCGCAGAATACAGAACCCGGAGATTATTACAAAGCTGTCTGGTGTAGAGACGCTGCTTACATTCTAAAAGATCAATTTTTATCCGGACATTCTGCTGCAGTATTAGACCAATTAAAGAATATTTGGAATAAGCAAATTGGAACTAATTCTACAAAGTTAATTTACGGAAGAGGTTCTCCAAAAACAAATTTCACTCCTATGAATGCAGAGAGTGACATGACTAGGAATTTTTACGGTGCTCTTCCTACAACCATATTTGACAATTTTTCAGAGATATATGCACTTAATCCTGACATAGACTCTACTGCATTAATGATTTATGTATCAACTTGGATTTTGACAAACATGTTAAAGGATTCTATGAGCAACAGTAAAATTGTTTCAGCGACAGTAACTGAGTTGACTGAATATTTGATTCCATTTCTCTATCGGGGAATAGATTACTTAACATCCAGGGATGAAGATAATGATGGTCTTCTTGAGCAGGATCATAACGAAGATTGGATGGATACAGTTTTGCGTGACGGTAAAGTAGTGTATAGTCAATCCTGTTGGTTAATGGCTCTGACAAGTTTCGCTAATCTATTATTTGTTCGTGGCAAAGAAGATGATGCACAGAGACTTCAACACATGGGATCGCAACTTGTAGATTCCATTGAAAATAATATGTGGTCTGAAGCGTCCAAATGCTACCTAGGTCGAAACTCAGATAAACTCCACGGAAATGACTCACAGAGTATTCTATACCAGGATATAGTATTTTACGCGTTTGCGATGACTGAGATGTTACCGCATATAGTACCCAATTTCTCGAATATTAGACAATTCGACATGGATCCAAAACATGAAAATAGATCATTAGTTGATGATGGGAAAGCTTTGAAAATTAAGAAGAGACTGATACTCGCATTGGGATCTCTTAAGAACAGAACCTGGCTTCAGGATATCCCCTTAGTTACTGAAAGACCACTTTTAAAGACGGGTCCTTGGATTCTTCAATCAAACGAATATCACAATTATACCCATTGGCCCTGGATAACGGCAGTGGAACTTTTAACTAGATTTCGTTTTGGTCAGACTGACGAATGTAATCTATTATTATCCAACCTTTTCAATCACAATGGGAGAAAGAAAAAATCAAATCATGACCATATTTTCTATGAATGGTTGAACCCCACATCTAAAACAGGAGGGGGAGCTTACCCATTTAGGACTGGAATTTCAGCCTACAGGGTAACTTCATTTGAAATCATGTCTAAAATATAATTATTGAATCAGGATAAAGAACAGTAGAGTTAGAAAGCTCCTATAACCTCGAGTGGAGGCGTTTGCAATGATTTCATAAAGGCAATCCCATTTTATAGCCAATGTTATAGACCTAGAAAACTATCTCGACAACAAAGACAACTAGAGAAAATAATTATCCTTTATCTCAAGGTTGATAGATTCTTAACCTATGTTGCTCTTAGATTTATGATGAGCGATACAAACGAAAGTAATGAAAATATTGAAACCGCACAGAAAAATCAAAAAAAGATAGGCGCTGCTGAAAATGATCCAGAGACTACGGGTCCAGCAGAAAACTTAAGGGAAGAGGCGGCTGAAATGGTAGACAAGGATGAAGACTCAAATGAGCCAGCCTAACCGTCTTATTTTTTTTAGTGACTATCAATTCTAATTGGGACATAACTTACTGTTACGATCCTGCTTTACTAATAGTATTATACAAAGCCTTAGTTTGGCAGGACACCGCCATTAATTTATTTTAATATTTCAGTAATTATAAAATCATTAGATAGGATGTTTACCATGTTTAAATGTGAACGAAGAATCTTACGTTACTAAAATCTTGCCTGACTCAATCAAATTTTATATACCTAGAACCGAGGGTTTTATGGATGTTGTAAAAGAAACTGTTTCGAAGTATGGTAGTTTGTCTCTGATCGAATTTGACGGTTATTTTGAAGGCAAGTTCGAACCTGTCAAATATACTCGATTAGAAGTTCACACAGCAGCTGCAAATGAGGACGATACTACAGAATATGCCAACAAAATTCGAATGAGATTAAAACAAAATTCGTTGGCATTTGAGTTCAATAATAAGCTCTTGCTCGTATCTAAAAAATAATGTTAATTTACAACATGACTGCTTTTGGCACAAAGACAATTTGATTTGTTACATTCTGCATGTCTTTTGTCGACACATGATGAACATGTCGTACCTCTTTTTACATTCGCTGTTGTTTCAATGGTAACTTCATTATCATCTCCTGCAGATTCCATATGTTTTCTTCCGCGCAGTATTGTTTATAATGAAGTGCATTCTTAGATTAAGTAACAGGAAATCACTTTTTGGGATATTTATTATCCATTTCAGAGAGAAACTTTTCGGCATCCTTTGGGTCCATTTTTCGAACTAACCATTGCAACATTTCATTGTTCCTTTCTTCCTCTTCTTTCGATTGTGGACTTCCGACATACCATAGGAAAGTCAGGCCAGCGACTTGCCACATTAGCTGGAGGAATTCAGATTGCCAATTTTCAAATGTATCCCTCAAGTTTTCTTGCCATGATTGACTAGTAACATAACCAAAATACCAATGTCCAATCAGTGAGGCTGAAAACAAGATTAATGTTATCCAGAAGAAGCCATATTTTTTTGCGATACTGTGTTTGTACTTTTTCACTGCTACTCTAGATCTTGACTTTTTCATTATTTATCCTATGAATGAACATTATTTAAATAAATCAACAAATACTGCTTCGAAGATTTTATCTATAAATAGGAACATTCAACTTAATCGTCATTATCCTTATTCTCAAGCGGAGAATTAGCAGGCCCGTTAATTACATTCCCAGTGAGGCCGGAAAACCTTGAACCATGACAAGGGCAATCAAATGATTTCTCCAAATCATTCCAAACCACATTGCACCCCAAATGAGTACATATGGCTGAAAATCTATGCTCTTTCCCTGTGCTGTCTTTGTAGATGGCTAATTTTTCATCTTCTTTAACTATTCCAC
>JAICQW010000114.1 GCA_025937665.1 Nitrososphaeraceae archaeon
GGTCTACGAGATTTGCATGGGTCTAAAGATAAAACCTCTTGAAAATTACCCTGGTGATAACGATGAGGAAAGGCAATTGGCTAGATTTCATGATTACTGCAAAGGATTGAGCTCTGCTGACTATGATATGAAAGTCATTAAATTGGTAGATAGAGAAAATAATATGAAATTCATTATCAATATGCCAAAATTAGATGGAAATCTAGTGAGTAACAAAATTAAGAGATACTTGCGAGAAGCTGAAGATTTCTACCTATCTTATGCATTGTTGGAACCGGCAGTTAAAGACTTATATCTAAAACTTAGGGAATCATATGAAAAGTTAAAATCATTGAATAATACCTAGTTGTTTGGATGTTATCATCATAAGGATTAAAGATTTAAGCAATCTTAAAAAAAGAATAGGGTGTAGTAATCCGCTTGTCTTAATCACTGACCCAAAGTTGCATTTGGTACTACTGAAGTAACATTAATTTCCGTTGGAGGTAATCCTGATGCTATTTGGCCTCGGATTGCTCCGTCTTTAAATTCGCCAGTGTGAACATTTACGTACACAGTTCCGTCGCTCATCAAACCCACTAGTTCGGAGAGTTCTTTACCCGCTAGAGTCCCTTGTAGTTTATCATTTGTTATATTTCCTTGTAAGGATATGACTGCGTTTTCGGTATTTTGGGCAGATTCTGGTCCTGACAAAGTAACTACGACATGTCCGTTTTGTCCTGCGCTTCCATTGTGTATATGTGCTCCCGTTATTTCATTCAAGCCGGTAATGTTAAGCCAGTATGATACTTGTGTACCATTTTGATCAGTCTGGAACTTGGCCAAACCAGTAGCAATAGATTGTGTCGAAGGAACTTCTTCGTTACCCGATAGACTTGCAGAGAACGTCTCTCCTTCTTGTGCTTGGATTGAATTAAAAGAGAAAGAGGTTGCAGCGATCGATAAGGTTGCAGCTAATATTGCTATGATAGTTAATTTGTGCTGTTGTGACATTAAAATAAGATAACATAATTACTATAAATACTATCTATTGTATATCGGAAGTTCGAAAAACAATTTATTCTATATCGTGAAGGGTAAAATTTCTTCAAAATGGGTTTACAGTGCATGAAAATGTTGCATAATATCCATTACATCAAGAATTTTAACCAGTGATACTTCCATAGTTGGAGACCATCTCCTATTTCTGGAAGTATATTACATCCAATGTTTCTGTGACAACATAGAATGTCATTTTGACATCAATTCAACTGCTATAAGCAAGGAGTGTGTCTAGTCTTAGCTCTCGCTAATCTAGGTGTGAATTTACTCCGGCGTTAGGTACATATTTGAATATTTTTGCTCTTGATTGTAGAAATTTGGAGAATATAAAAATGAGAATTTAAACATATAATTTGTCTTATGCGATTATTTATGACAGGAGAGCAACGAGATCAACTTACGGTTCTACAAGGGTTCCACCTGATGGTAATATCTTTAATGCCCAGTCTCCCCCCTTTTGAATTTTAAGGAAATAGAAGTAATTTTTAGGCACGCAACCGTAATCGTATCATCGGGATGTTTTGATATTCCTTGTAGTAACTTATTGTAAATCGATAAATAAAAAATATAAGTAAGAATACTGAATGGTAACAACGAAGCAAGTCTTCGGGTTTGCGGCTGGATTTGGAACAATGGGTTTTTTTGTAATCTTCATCCTGTTTCGGACATACATACTTTCAGGTATGGATGCCTTTATTCAAAAATTGAATGTTCCAATCTGGTAGTATGATAATATCATAATTTGTTTAGATTGTGTTATATCATCTTATATTCTGTTACTACCAATATTACCTAGTCGTATGTGTTAAATTATTACATTTCAAATTACTATATTATATCATATCAATACTCATTGCAAGAACAGGGTCAATCTGCTTAGCTTTCAAAATATGCTTATTTGTTTCCGAATACTTTTACCTGCTGATTATTTTCCAAACAAAATTTGGATTAACGCGTTTGATTCAGTTCTTGTGGTAATGGTAATTGGAAGAATGGAACCCCACTGCTACCTACTGCATATGGCATTTGTCCATTCCATTTTGTTATGGCCTGCCACTGAAGGTATTCTGGACTTTCTCTTAATTGTAGAGTAATAATCTTTATTGCTTCAGATTCACCACTTGCCTTGGCAGCATTTGCTCTTGCCGCTCCTTCAGCCTGTGCTACGGTTTGATTCGCAACAACCTCAATGGCTCTTAGATTATTTTGTTCAGTAAGAAACTTTTGAAATGCAACTACTTTTTGTTCTATCTGATTAGCAAAAGCATCTGAAAATTTAAAATCAGTTATGAAGACATTTTGTACCTCGATATTATCTCTCGAAAGTGTATTTCTAATCGCATCAGCAATAACACTTTTTGCAGTTTCTCTCTTTGTGATTAATTCTTCAGCATTAAATTTGGCTACACTAGCCTTTACCGATTCTTGTATAGTTGGGGATATTACACGATCTTGATAGTTAACACCCAATTTTTGGTAGATCTCATTCGTCTGTTGTGGATCAATCCTGTAGTTTACTGCAATAACACTCTGAACTTCTTGCAGATCGTTTGAAGCTGCAGTTGCTTCTGCTTGGAATTTTTGAGTTCTTACCTCCATTGAGACAACCTGTTCAACAAAAGGTGTAACGAAATGTACACCTTCTCCTAATACCCTATTTTCTACTGCTCCAAGATAAAGTACAACTCCTCTATGACCTGCTTCAACAATTACAATTGATTCGGCCAGCACAACTATGATGACGATTGCAGTGATAACTGCGGCGGCAATTTTTATTTTATTAGTGGTCGGAAATCGTGGAGCTTTATAATATGACATCCTTATTTAAGATAGAAGTTGTAATGCATTCTATATATATTTAGGCTTGATTCCATTCTTGCCTTTCATTTTCATTTGAAAGGCCGTAATAAATTTATCCTAAAAGAAAGATTATGCTAACGCTCATTGATATCTGTTGTTCACCGGCTATTATTGGAGTTGGTGCTGAAACTCCATCAATTTTAGATGATTCAGCAGCATAAAGTGTTGGTTCGGTAAAAAATGGGCTGGCCTGATCAATATTTACTGACTTTATTCCATCAATTTTGAGTCCTAACGCCGAAGCTGCAATATCAGCT
Organism: Nitrososphaeraceae archaeon; assembly: GCA_025937665.1. Classification (GTDB taxonomy): domain Archaea; phylum Thermoproteota; class Nitrososphaeria; order Nitrososphaerales; family Nitrososphaeraceae; genus TA-21. The sequence continues at coordinate 3,159 of JAICQW010000114.1, forward strand.
TTCTCTCTTGCATTACCTATAGCTTCTTTTAATAACTCGTTCTTGATTCCTTCAAGTTTCTTATCTGACATGCTAAAGTATATGTTGTTAACATTATTAGCACCTGATGAAACTGAGATATCAATCCATTCCGACGAGTCATTGACGTTGTAGCTATCTATCTGTATTGAATTGCTAACTGTAAATCCAATCAATTTACCGTGGTTTTTGTCTATGGTGTAATCGCGATTTGGAGTAATTGTAAATGATGATGTGCTTGTTTCATTCTCACTGACTCCTGCTATTTTAATGCATTGATGATCTTATTCATTAATTCAGAATTTGTGCCCAATGCAGTTTTGGCCTTGGCATTGGTTGTTTCTACACCTAGTGATATTGTGACCTTGTCGGGTTTTGTTTGAGTTGTTGCAGAACCAGTAACGAACAATGTCTTGTTATCAAGCGCACCGGTTTGAGCGTGTAGATTGTGATCATTGGTATTACTAGTGTAAATCAATATACAAGTAGTAATTGCGGTTAAAAGTGTCATTACTACTACCATTTCCATGGAAATTTGCCTTTTCATGAGTGAAAATTACCTTAACTATTATAAAAATTACAGTATAGTTTTCAACTAACCAGTTGTCTGACTGAGCGAGACTGTCAAATTTCGATGCGGTAGATAAAACACATTTGAAGTATTGACTTTCACTATAGCCTCCCTTGTTTTTTGGAGCAGTAAATGGAGAATATTCTGGAATGCAAGAAAGTTTTATTACTTGAAATCTGAAATTATGGTAATGGGGTTTTTCCACCGCTCAAAATTTCTTTGTGAAATTGATCAGCTGAAATTCAATACTCATGAAGAGTTGATAAGTCATATGAGACAAATTCACCATTATCCTATTGTCAAATGCCATGATTGCAGAAAGGAGTTTATTCATGAGAAGGATAGACTGCATCATGTTAGAGAAGAGCATGAAAGAAAGGTGGATTATAGAAAACATAAGGGTTCTTAATAATCCCTTAGACTTAACAAGGTTATCTTATTTTATTCTATAAACTGTTCCCTTTCCAAAAAGAGAGTTTACAATGTTGTTGGCAGAAACTTCTGCCATCTTGGATCGTGTCCGAAAAGTAGCACTCCCTATATGTGGTAACAACACGGTTTGTGGCAAGTGGATCAATGGATTAGATACTGAAATTGGTTCATCTTCATATACATCCAAACCAACTCCAGCTATCTGTTTATCTTCAAGCGCTTTGATCAAATGTTTTTCATTTACGACTTTGCCCCTTGAGGTATTTATGAGAAAGGCTGTCTTTTTCATTAGATTAATCTTTGACTCATCGATCATATGAAAACTTGATTTGTTTAGTGATGCATGAATAGAAACAAAATCGCTGCGTTGTAACAATTCTTCTAATGGAACATAAGAAATAGAAAGATCTGATTCGATTTTCTGGTTACGGCTATTACTATAGTAAAGAACCTCCATACCAAAACCTTTAGCCCGTTTTGCTACAAGCGTTCCAATTTCTCCGAGACCAATTATTCCCAAAGTACTGCCATACACATCGTACCCAAGAAAGAGATCAGGCGTCCAGCCAAATTTCCAATTTCCCCTTCGTACATGACTGTCTGCATTGATAATATTTCTTGCCGCAGATAGAATTAGCGAAAATGTGAGATCAGCGGTGGTGTTAGCTAAAACGTTTGGTGTATTTGTGACAATGATTTTTCTTTTTTCAGCTTCTTTAATATCGACATGATCATATCCTACGCTATAGCAACTTATTACTTTAAGATTGGCCCCTGCTGCATCCATTACGTTTGAGTCAATTTTATCACCTAACATGCACAATAATGCATCCACATTCTTGACATTTTTGATCAAAACTTCCCTATCAAGTACGTTCACTTCAGGATTCATATTGACTTGCAAATATTTTTTCAATATTGTTGGTCCTGGCTCTGGTATTTTTCTTGTAATGAACACCGAATATTTCTGAGGGTTATCCATTAAGTAATTGAGGTTTCTGAATTGGGTTATTAATATGATATGAATTCCATTTTATCTTGGAATTTCGTTACTCAATTACTACTAATCTTTACCTTTCTCGAAAATAATACCTTTAACAAAATAATTCCCATGTAGTATGGTATATTATAAAATGCAGCAAGTGCTGCTACCTGGGAGCCAAAAAATTGTTGTGCAAAAACAGTTACCAGGATGTTGTTTACATAGCTCATGACAATAAGCCCTGAAATTTTGGATCTTATTGAAGAGTCTCTACTAATGAAATACATCATGAAATAACCTGTAATCGCAAATACTACAAATAATAAGATAGCAATTACAGTTGTAAAAATAACAAAAGATGATTCGAAATAAAAATAAATTGAAAAGTTTGAAAATATCGCAAAGTTAATCATATCCATTAATATAATTGATAAGGGCAATGAACTCTTCTTAATTTCCGTTGCTAACTTGGGTAAATATTTTTTTATTAATCCACTGGTTACTAAAGGAATTACTAGAGATATGACGAGCAACAAAATCATATCAAATATCGGAATAGAGAATTCGGTATTAAAAAGTACATATACCAACATAGGTAATATGAATGGAACGGCAAGTGATGTTACAATTACCATGCCTACAATAATAGAAAGTTTTCCTCCAACATAATTGGTAACAAATGGTGCTCCAAGTCCTGTAGAAATTCCAGATAATAAAAGTACTGAAAGTGCATGTTTTGGACTCACCTGACTGGTAACAA
>JAICQW010000305.1 GCA_025937665.1 Nitrososphaeraceae archaeon
AACATTCCTTTTTTATTTTCAGTGATTGGCTTTCAATTCTTGTTACATCAAGTATATCTTCTGTAAGGCGCTGCAATCTTTTTGCATTCCTTGATATAACATCTACCATTGAACGTTGTTTATCGTCTTTTATTTGATACTGAAGAACTTCGCTTAATCCAAGTATTGGCTGAACAGGAGTGCGCAACTCATGAGCTGCCACATTAATAAATTCCCTTTGCATTTTATCATGAACTTTTAATTGCTCATATAGTTCAGTTTGACTCCAAAGATTTTCAAATATAGACACATAGGATAAGGCACCTGCCTTGCTTGTGGAATATACTGATAAACCTATTGACTCATCAAATGTTTCTTTAGAATCATTCTTTATTTCCATAACAAGGGAGAACTTCTTGTCCACAACCAAAAATGTAGCCATAGCATTTTCTGCTTGTTTGATAGAACGAATATCAACGTCCTTTTCTGCACTTTTTTTCAAGTTTTCTATAGTCTGGACTGTCATTTCATGATGAGGCATTAATATTCTAACTTTAACTTTCTGCTGTTGAACAATCTCCCTTAGTAGATGGAAAACTCCTGTTCTCTGTTGACGAATAAAGGCGTTTGTAGTGGGAAAAATCAAAAGTATTTCCTTTTTAGCTGATGATACTGTGTCTAGGTACAAATCTAATGCTAGAGAGGGATTATGGATGACCTTGATATCGGCTTCGGTCCCCTCTTGAATTTCCTTTATTCTATCTGAAGCACTTATTCCATTTTTCCACAGTTCTTCAAAAATAGAACTAAAATGTTTCAAATAAAGAGGATCGCCACTTATTAAAAGGCTTTGAACACTTTTTCCACCCTCCATTTTCTCTATTGTTACAGCTATCTGCTTATCTGAAACCCCAAAGCTCATGGGGGGCAGATTTGTTACATGTTTTATTTGTATTCCTGATTCAAGATATATCTTGATTAAATGGATGTTCTCTTTATCTATAGCAGTAACATACCTTATGCCTTTGTGTTTCCCCTGCTTTTGTTTCTCTAATAGTTTTTTCTTGATATCAAAAAAATAGTTATAACTATACTGTATTCCCCCTGAAGGCAGACAAGTGGCTAATTCGTTTGAATTAGCAGTCATTTGTGCTATTTGGTTAACAATCTCCTCAGGATTATTCTCTATAAGCTTCGTTCCATAAATTATTTTTCCCTCTTCAATTTCTCTTATTTTCTGCTCAGCTGGGATAGCAGCATTCCATAATGTGTCAAAGATGTATTTACCTTGCTCTACAACCTCTTTGACATTGCTGTAAATGACTTGGGTAAGGGGTTTTGCTTCCTGAAGTACAGTAGTTGCCATGTACTCTGATTCACTTACTGCGATTCCTCCCCTGACTCCATCTAAATGCTTGAGCTCATCAACCAGTTTCATTAATTCTTTGCAATAGCGTAGGTTATCCTTGGTAATCTCAGTAAATGCTCTTATTTTTCCGCCTCTTCTTCTAATATCTATATATCCATTTCTATATTCCGCAATATCAACGACAATAGAGGGCGCTCTGTGATCAAAGAATATGTCCATCCTTTGCTTTACATTTGACATAAAATAAACACCCCTCCCAACGGCATTTTCTACTCCATATAATATCTCAGATTTGTTTATACCAGAGCTGGGTGGCAGGGATGGAATTGTGGTCACTTCTTTAATTCAGCACGCAATAACTCTTTATAAACAAACGTCTAGAGTGCATTACTTAGACATTCCTTGTATTG
>JAICQW010000218.1 GCA_025937665.1 Nitrososphaeraceae archaeon
GAAATCCCTTTCATGTAACGTAGAATAACTTTCTCGACATGTTCTAGATGCCACTCTCTCATCGCAAAATTGTTGGGTTTCACGGCAAGTACTCAGGGATATGTGGGCTGGATATTTATTCTATTATACAAAAATTGTAAAACCCAAAAAAATTCTCATTGTCAACATTATCAAGATATTTGCAACGTTCTCTACAAATAATCTGAAAGTTTAATTTTGTCTTGTTCTGGTATTTTTGCAATTTCAAACCTTTCTTTTGATTTCAAAAGAGTGGCAGTTGCATCCACCCCTATTTTTGTAGTTATGAGATTTTTCTGATCGCTTGAGGGATCCAAACTGGATCCCTTTGAATTTGGTATAATCACTAAGTCTTTATCGGCTTGGCATCTTGTTGAGATAGCGTATTCAACCTCAGTTGGATTCGTAGGGTCTATGTCCTCATCAACTACTATTGCGATTTTTAGTGAGGGATGCCCTGCAAAGGCAGCAATAATTGCATTTTTCGGTTCTCCCTCCAATTTTTTGCTTATCTGAATAACCGCAACAAGCCAGTTACTTCCACCGTCTGTCAAGTGAACTGCTCTAGTCCTAGATACAACATCTTTGACACTATGAAATAGTTTAGATTCTATTGGAAGCCCCATCAACAATCTGTGCTCACCATACCCTGGCAATATGTCATGATAAATGGGATCAGCTGTTAAGTAAATTTTGTCCAGTTCAAAAACAGGTTGCTTTCGTCTAATGTCATACGTTCTTAACATTTCAACCATTTGTTCTTCGGCTGTTTCATCTGCGAGTATCCTTCCTTCCAAGAGAATCTCAGAGTACTTTGGAATATGGAGACCAGTACCTGGCGATCTTATCAAGGACAGTCGATTATCTAGAAGTGAATTCGCCATCTTTAGCTCATTTTCTCCGTAGGGTGCTTGATAAGCTGCTGCAACAGAAACAGCAGGATGAGCTCCCACAATAATCGAAACAGGTAAATCTTCACCATGTTCCTTTGCACTAGTAAAACACTTGTGAAGATGCCTTCCTTCCACCATTCTTATTGCCATCTTTTTTTTATTCAATCGCAGTAAGCGATGAGTGGATAAATTCTGATATCCAGTTTCGTTATCTTTGGCAAAAACCAAAGAAGACGTTATGAAAGCACCTGAATCTTTTTCAAAATGTGTAATAATTGGCAAGTCATACAGATTCCTTGAATTCTTTTTCCAATTGTTGCCCTTGCCGATATTAGTTATTTCAGATTTATTCCTTATAGCGTCATTAATCCTCTCTTGTATCATATTTTCATTCTTTGCATTTATTGAAAGTGCTATTCTGTATCTTGTGCCCAAAACATTCGCCGCCACTTTTATGTCGCTACCTTTTACAGTTTCAAAAATTACGGTCTTACCCTTATCCAGCTTGCTTACAATTCCTGCAAGTTCAAACTGCGGATTGACAGATTTTTTTATCCTTACTAACTGATCTGCTCCTTCTAATGCCTTTAAGAAATCAGAAAAACCATTAATCTTGCTGAATTCGAACTTGGACTTCATCTCTAATCACTAGTTTTTACTTCCAATAATTTTAATACTTCATTCATTATTTCTTGCATTTCAGGTAATGACATTGGGTTCTTGTTGTTGAAGTTAGTTATTACTATTCCATTTATCATTAAAGATATTTTTTCTGATAGAGTCTTGGTGAATACCGGATCTTTTATGTTTGGTATTACTCTGGCGCTCTGAGTTCTATTGTTAGACGCCACAGAAACATGCACACCTCCTATCTTACACAAATCTTCAGAAAGGGAAACAAAGCAACCGTTATGAAATTCAATAAATTTAAGGAAAAAAACTCTATTTGATTTCAAGGTGATTCTCTTTTCAATGTAGTTCCCTTCATGGGGTTCGCTCAAGTTAACTGTCAATATGGTATAATATGATATGTAAATCATTTGATTATACTGCGAGTCTAACTTGTAGATTATCTAGGATAGAATTTGGAAACAAGTTTTTGGAAGTTTCCTGTAATCTGTCTGCATAGTTTTAGGTCATGATAATGGTAAGTCACCCTAAAAAACACGACCAGTTCGTAATGCGATGGATTTTGCAGATCCGACATCTCGGTGACCACGCCGATTAGGGAGAATATTTCTTGAAGTGCCGAATTCATTAACAATTTCTATTCTAACAGATCTATTTAGGTTCCTTATCTCCTGGGCAATATGGATGCACTTAATCCAATCTCCATTTCCAATTTTCAATATCTTTTTACTAGATTTTATACAAGAGAGCGTGTTCACAATAAATTTGACTGCATCTTTCATTGAAATTTGAACTGCGCTACATAATTCTGCGTGTAGATATAGAACATAAATCCCTATCCTGTTTCCAGGATCAACTCCAACAACCAAAATGTCTTCAAGATAGTTACTACTCAAGTTTTTCAATATCATTGCTTTAAAAAGCGGTGGAAACATATCTAGCTGAAAATCAAAGATTAAATCCTCTCTTCTGAAGAACGGCGCTTCATTTTTTGTGGTGATGATTATTTTTGCATTTGTTCTGGAAGCTTCTTCTGGTGAAAGAGAAGAGAACCTAATGTTCATAGATTTTAAGGTGGATACGATTTTATAATACGGTCGACCTTCGACCGTTGCTACCACTATTTGATTTGAATTCAGCTCTACCGCTAAGGGCTTTCCATTCAACTATTCTAATCTATAATTATTATTAAATGTTTGAGGTCTGGTTGAAAATAATCGCTATGTCTCAGTAGTATCGCTTTTGTTCAAAACCGAATCCACTACCAATTTAACAGACTTGTCAAACGTTAGTTTTGTATTTTCCCTCAGTTTTGTAAGGTTAGTTTCTGCCTCTTCCAAGATTTTTTGTGATTTTTCTTCTGCTTCTTGCTTTGCACTGGAAATAATCTTCTCTGATTCTGTTCTTGCAACTTCAATTACCTTTTCTCTAAGTTGGGTTATTTCATTGTCTGAAGTAGATATTATTCGTTTTTTCATATCTTGAAC
>JAICQW010000231.1 GCA_025937665.1 Nitrososphaeraceae archaeon
AACTTGTTTACAAGTCTTTCAATAATGTGGACCTCAGCTTTCTTTAATCGTTGATGCTCGTGTCTTCCAAAGCTAATAGGTATTATAGCCGGATCCAGTGCAATTACATTTTTCAGGCCCGAATCCTGGATTTCAATATCACCAGTGCTCCATTTGTTAAATAACAACATGACTGTTTCTTTTGTAACCATTCATATCATCTCCTAGGCTTTTCTTTTCTCCCGTATACAAGCTCTATAAGTGATACTCCGTTTACTTTGAACACTTGCCATCTAACTCCTGGAATATCTCCCATAGCACCTCCCATCGATCCACCAATTCCTTCAAGCAAAACTTCATCATGCTCGTCTATGTAATTTAGAGCACCGTCACGTGGGAGAAATGCTGTTATTGATTTTCCATTCTTAATTAATTGGACTCTAACACACTTTCTAACAGCAGAGTTTGGCTGTTTTGACTCTATTCCAACTTTTTCAAGAACTATAGCCCTTGCCTGAGGAGCTCCTTCAAAGGGGTTTGCCTTTCTGTCTAGCATGAGCATTCGCCTCTTGTAGTACTTGTTTGACCATCTCATCCTCTTTCTCTTTGATTTTAAAACTCTACCAGAAAATAGTCCTAAGGGTGATTTTGCCATTACCAACTAACCTCAATTATTCTGTGCATGATCTTCACTCACTATCATAACATTTGAAATTTGAAAGTATCTTTTTGCCAAGATTCTTGCCTTCTCCGCATTACGTCCCTCTTTACCCACTACTATGCCTTTCTTTTTTGAATCCACTACCACAACAGCCTGTCTTGAACCATCAAATCTATTATTAATCTTTATCTCGTTAATCATATCTGAATTAAGCACATTACCCAAAAAAGCAGAAGGATCTTCTGAATATTCAACTAATTCGACTTTCTTTGTGACTATCCCTTGCAGCTGCCTAATGGTTGAGCCGCCTTTACCAATAGCCAAACCCATCTGCCCCTTGTTTACAATGAAAATTACTCTATCCATCTTCTCGTCAACAACGCAATCACGTGCAACTGCACCTGTAATATTTTGAAATAATGACATTAGTCTTAGTTCTCCAGAAGTTAGTTTGATTTTTTCAGTCAATTTAATTCTTAACCTCTATTATTGGGTTGTTTGGTGAGTTTGAAATTTGGTTTTCCATTTTGCAGTCATTTATAAAAATTCAATTTGAAATCTCGTAAAGTAACAGGAATTTACCATATGTATCATTTGGTTCCAAATTCATTTAGTAATTCCTGAATTTCATTATCGCTGCCAACTTTCAGAGATATCGTACTTATTCTAAATGTTTTATTACACAATCTTCCCAGCTGAACTGAATTACCATCATATTGTAACGTTGGCACCTGTGCAGCTTTTGCTTCCTCCAAGATTTTTGATTTATTACTGTCAATCAATGAATTTGAAAGAACTATAAGTTTTGAGCCTTTAATTGAGCCCATTACCTCTCTGGTCCCTATTTTGCATTTCTTAGAACTAATTGCTTCTTTAATTGTTTTTTCGAGATTTTTCATTTTCATCCTTCACACTCATGTAAAGTTCGACCATACCCGTACCGATAGGTACAGTAGCGCCCACTATAACGTTTTCTGTTACGCCCTTAAGGGACTCGATCTGTCCTTCCAAAGAAGCCTTTGCAATTGTTGGTACAGTAATTTCAAACGCGGCACGCGCCAGCACTGAAGTTTTGGTACCCGCGATTCCGTGTCGCCCAATTTGTTGCAGGTGGCCTTTTGATGTCATAAGATCAGCAACCAACATAATATGTCTCATATCTACTTCTAGTCCTTGTTCTTCCAACGTATTGGTTACTTCCTTTATTAGCGCATTCCTTGCTGCTTCTATGCCAAGAGTCTGCCAAACTTCATAAACGTTATTTGTTATGATTCGGGAGGTGTCGATACCATCAATTGCAATAATCTTTGACAGATTTGATCCTGCCGTTTGGATAACCCATTCTTCATCTTGTTTTACAATTGTTACTCTTTCAATATCTGGAACACCTTTAACCCTAGCATTCAATAGTTTGTTCTTCATTGTCAGTAACGTTTGTGCGTCAGGTTCACTTGCAATAGAAATTTTGATAATTTTCTTTGCTTCCTGTAGGGTAACGTCATATTTTTTCTTGGGTCCCTTTAGCACCTCCATAATATCTTCAATTGAGCATCCTCGTTCAGATAATTTGGAGTCAGAAATGTGGAATGTCAGAATACCTGAATAATCAGTCTCGCTCCTCTCAATTAGATCCGCAACCTTTGTAAATATAATATCTCTTGCCACATTGAGCGCTTTTTCTCTTGAGGCTCTATGCTCCTCGTCAAGATAAACATCCATTGTAGGTGTTACTGGTTTCTTCCTTGCGTCGACAAGTTCAATTAGCCTTGGAAGTCCTAATGTTACGTTTCTTTCTTTGACCCCGGCAAAATGGAAAGTTCTAAGTGTCATCTGAGTACCTGGTTCGCCAATAGACTGAGCTGTAACAACTCCCACAGCTTCTCCGGGTTCTACCATTGCTCTGTTAATTAGATCAATCGTTTTCTTTACGACTTTGTTAGCACCATCTCTACTTATTTTACTTTCACTAAGAGATAGTAACAATTTTTCTCTTATTTTCGGATTAAGAGTTTTTGAGTGTTTATTCACTATTTCTAAAACTTCCTTTTCGTTGGCTTTCTTGCCTTCATCGACAAGTAATTCGCCTTCTATCAATCTAGAAATATTTACAGCCTCACCATGATCGCTTTTTGCTGGATCTATCCCATCCTCACCATATACAAACTGTATAAT
>JAICQW010000068.1 GCA_025937665.1 Nitrososphaeraceae archaeon
GAAGAGTCGACATGTTCTGTAAGCTTTTTAGCCATTTTCTCAAAGAATACTTCCTTTTTGGTTCTAGCGCCCAATACTGTGGTAATTTTTAATTTCTTCTTACTGGCATATGATGCCAATCTCAACAGTGGGACTAACCCAGTTCCACCTCCGATTATCAATATTTTCTTGTAATTTTCTTTAACGATGAATTCGTTTCCATAAGGACCACGCAAACCAATAAGATCACCTTTCTTTCTCTCAAACAACGCAGTTGAACCAATCCCAGATTTTCTGATTGTAACTGCAGCATAACCTTCTTTGGAATTTATCATCACACTCATTGGAATTTCTTCAATTCTCGGGATCCATATCATCAAGAACTGACCGGGTTTAGCAGTGTAGCTCAAATCATCTTTAAAAACCAGAGTTTTGACGGTCGGTGTTTCGGAAACGGTTTCCTCAATCCGGACTATTCTTCTGTTATTAATACTTGTGTGAAATTCCAATTATCTCACCAATATTTTTTAGTTGCTTCTTTTCAACATATTTTTTTAATCCTGTTGTGATTTGATTAAAAATTCTAGGTCCGCCAGATCCAAGAACACTACCTATTTGGACTGCAGATGCCCCAGCAATCATATATTCTACCACATCTTTCCAAGAAGACACACCACCGCATCCTATGACAGGTACCTCAAGTTTTTTTGAGATTTCGTAAACACATCTTATTCCAATCGGCTTTATAGCATTACCAGATAGACCTCCAATCCGGTTGCTCAAAATTGGCATCATTGTTTCAATGTCGATACTCATTGCCCTTAGAGTGTTTATAGCAGTAATTATGTCTGCACCTGCATCAACAGCCACTCTCGCAAGTTCTACTACATCAATGGAGCCCACACCTACTTTTACAGATATTGGTTTATTGGTATTCATTCTAACAGTCCTTACAATCTTGGTAACCGCTTCTGGATCATCACCTACTTCCATACCCATCTTAGACACGTGAGGACAAGAAAGATTGATTTCATATCCAAGAATATTCAATGCATCAAATGCCTTTACCATTTTAGAAAATTCCTTTTCGGAGGACCCGACAAGACTGATGAAAATTGGAATGATTTTATTGTCAGACAATTCTCTTGAAAAGGCATCTACTCCAGGGTTTGACAGCCCCACTGCATTGAGATAACTACCACCACCTAGTGGAATCACTGTGGGATTTGGATACCCCTTCATGGGTCTTACACTTATGGATTTTGTCACTATTGCCCCAATATTCTCATGATATAATCTTTCAAAGATACTTTGAGATATACCTAGAATACCAGAAGCAAGCATAGTTGGGTTTCGAAGATGTATTTTATCTAATTTTACAGAAAGATTGTAGTTTTTATCATTAATGTTAATATCCAATGATAGATAAATAATCTGAATACTGGTAATTTAATCTAAATTACGACTGGAGACTTGCATTCATTCTATAGAACGACTACATTTATTCAAAGTCCTATTCTGGTCTAGTAATAGTTTAACCATTTACTATAACATTGAATGCAACGGGATAAATCAATTGTTATGTACATAAAAATGGATGCAAACGAGTTCCAATTCCTTGATGATCATTTTCGCCATGACACTCAATGTAATTTTTCTTCTAATGGGTGAAACAACCGATTTTGCCACTGCTCAGCATAGCGGAAAAATGACTCTGACTTGCACTAGGGGTGGAAATTGTATTACAGTAATATGTCTAGATGACCGGCCTTGTGATACGTTGCAATTAAACTCGAAAAATAGCACAGGACTCCGTGACTTTTTAGAGAATAAAACGAAAACTTCCTTAATCCCGAATGAAATAATATAACTTCACGCTAGCCAACTTTAAATTTTCTTGATGTAAGTGTTATTAACTATTTTTTAGTCTGGTAATTATAGTGGGTGTCAGAACTATTGGTAATCGGGGCATTTTGGACTTGTTTGATTCTAAAAAGGACTTGCAATAATTACCGTATTGGCGGCCGGAATTATATTTGGATTGTTGCTTTTCGCCGGATAGATAATTCTAATCAATTCGAGATTTATGATACCAAACAGAGGATCCATATTCCAGTAGTTCTTCCAGTCTATTTGACACCAACAATTCCCATACGTAAATTTTGACAGGATGCAATGCTCCATATTATTCGAATTTCATTTACCTTAAGGTTTTTTGTAGTGGGAAATGTTATTGATGCTATGAAAAAATTATCAGCATTTATCTATTACAAACCTGATATAGAATCCAATTCAAAATTCTTAATTCGCTATGTAATTTATCAGATTGTGTTATTGAATGAGTCTGATTTATTTTCAAGATAATTTCCTTCATTCTACATTCTAAAATGTTACAAATTTGTACCTCAGGATTATTCATGTTCTTAAGGATCCATGACAATAATTCAATCCTTGCAGTGAGATCTCTTTTGTAAGTGGATTCCTCGTGTTCTCTACTTAACCACAGTTTGGATTCCTCAAGCTCTTTTTCTAGTATATGTTCGAGTTTCATATCGAATATAGCGAGTGGGAAGAATTTATCCATCCGAGTACTATAGGTAGAGGGACTCGGATTCATTTTGATTTTATTACTTTTCACAATAGACTTAAGAAAGACTCGGATTTAGGTACGATTAAACAATAAACAATAAACCTCAACATATGCAATCTCATTGATTTAGCAACTGTAACGACAGGTATTCAAATACACAAGACAAATATAAAAAAGGACATGTTTCAATAAGGGTGAATAATTTGGGGCGCTTTTTTGATCCGCACATACACATGTATTCTCGAACTACCGATGATTATGAGTCAATGTCAAAAGCAGGGATAGAAGTAATTGTTCAACCTTCTTTCTGGTTGGGAAGTCCAAGGACCTCTGTGGGTACTTTTGAAGATTATTGGGAACATATGATATCCTTTGAAACTCAAAGATCAAAAGAATATGGTATCGATCATTACGTTTGTTTATCAGTGAATCCAAAAGAATCAACTGTCAGACCTCTCGCGCTGGATGCGCTTGAAGCTATGTCAAAATACATAGATAGAGAAAGAGTTGTGGCCATAGGCGAAATAGGGTACAACGTAATTAATGAACTAGAAGACGAATTATTTCAATTGCAACTGGACATAGCAGTGGATAAGAAGATGCTTACAATGATACACCTTCCACACGTAAATAAGAAAGATGGGATAGAGCGAACTATATCTGTTCTCAAAAATAAGAACCTTATGGACATGACAAATAAGATCTTAATTGATCATAATACAGAGGAAACGATAGAAAAAACTCTAGAGCTTGGATGTTGGGCAGGACTAACTGTGTATCCCATAACAAAGCTTTCCCCGTCAAGAGCTATTGATATAATTGAGAAAAATGGATTGGATAAAATCATGATTAATAGCTCGGCGGACTGGGGGGTTTCTGACCCATTGAGTGTGCCACTGGTTGCAGAAGAAATGAAAAAAAGAGGCTTTGGTATGAACGATATTGAAAAAGTAACATTTTACAATGCATTTGAATTTTTCAAGCAGTCGACCAAGTTTCAATGGAGACCATAACTAACAAATATGGAATTTGCATTTAGCACAAATGCTTTTAAGAAATATTCCTTAGTCGAAACAATAAACGTCTTGGCCGAGATAGGTTACGGAGGGATTGAAATTCTTTGTGACGTGCCGCACGCATACCCCAAAACACAAAGTAATTCTGACATTACTGAAATTAAACAATTAATATCAAAATTAAACCTTAGCATCTCCAATCTAAATGCCTTTACACTTTTTGCAATAGGAGACACATACCATCCATCGTGGATTGAAAATGATCTTAACTACCGTAAGTTGCGAATAGATCATACTATAGATTGTATAAAATTGGCTAGGAAACTTGGTGCCAAGAATATATCTACCGAACCTGGAGGTCCGGTCATGAATAATGAATTAACCAAAGAGAAATCGTTGAAAGTATTTGAACATGGAATTAATCAAGTATTGAAGACTGCGGAGGAAACTAACGTTTCCGTGCTTGTTGAACCTGAACCAGGCCTATTAATAGAAAATTCTGAACAATTTGTTGACTTTATTAAAAACTTTGAAACAGAATCAATTGGATTAAATCTAGACATAGGTCATTTTTTCTGCGTGGGTGAAGATCCATCACAGGTAATACACAAACTATCAGAGTATATTCACCATGTCCATTTAGAAGATATTTCTGTGGACAGACGACACAATCACCTCATTTTGGGCGAAGGAGCGATAGATATTGATTCGGCTCTCAGGTCGCTTAAAGATATCGGATATGATGGATTCATTACAGTAGAGCTGTATCCATATCAAGACCATCCTGTATATGCTGCTAAACAGGCAATGAAGTTTATTAAATCACTAGACTATCTTTAGTCAGTAAATGATGTTTTCACTATTACCTTTATCAACATTCTACTATTCAAAAATTCAATTCATCCCCTGTAGAAGATACCTATGAAAAGTTCTAATTTCAAAAATTATCTACTCCTAATAAGACTCCCGAATCTATTTACTCTTCCATCAAATATCCTGTTGGGATTTATCCTTGTTTCGACGTTTACACTAACAATAACATCGATTACTCAAATTCTCGTATTAGTAACTATCTCCACACTTCTTTATTGCGTAGGTCTCGTCATTAACGATCTTTTTGATTATGAAATTGATAAAAAGGAAAGACCAAACAGACCACTTGCTTCCGGTAAAATATCAAGAAAAGTCGCTATTGTCCTTGTTATCATATTAACTACCATTGCACTGATTTTGTCTCTACTAATTAGTGTTACTACATTTAGTATATCTGTTCTTTTATTGGCCATTATTTTCGGATATGATAAATATTTGAAGAATACCAAGGCAGGGCCTTTTACTATTGCGGCGGCCCGTGTCACAAATGTTATTCTGGGAACAACTGCAAATATTAACAGTATTGAGAATTTTCCTCAAAATATTCTCTTGATTTTTGTCTTGACAATAACATTTGTTTACGTGACATTGATAGGATTCTTGAGCCGATATGAGGTTAAAGGCTTTTCTAAAAATATCAAATCCTATTTGATACCTGTAATTATTTTGGGTATTGTTTCTTCAATCATGATATTCAATTTGATAGGTTTCTTTAAATATGAATCGCTATTAGTCCTGGCATTATTTTCATTTATAATGGCCAGAACTATTTACAGGATTCATAATAAAGATTCGACGGGGATACAACAAACTATTCAACAAATGATTTTAGCCATCATAGTCCTTGACTCCACATTTCTAACTGGCATAGCAGGATTAGACGTGGGACTTCCCGTGCTGATACTACTTGTTCCGTTGCTTATATCGGCACGGAAAATGTACATGACCTGAGAAAAGAATAATTAGAATTAAATTCTTGGTAAAATCCAATAGACTAATGGTTAAACACATGATCGTCATAGATATTGTGGGTTTAGAAAGTAGACATATTTCTGAAGAAACAACTCCAAATATTTTCAACATTTCACAAAATGGAGAAATAAGTGATTTACAAACAGTATTCCCTGCGGTAACATGTACCGTCCAAAGCAGTTTACTTTCAGGATCTTATCCGGAGGTTCATGGTATAATTTCTAATGGGTTATATGATAGACAACATTATTCTGTTTCATTTTGGGAACAATCAAGTAATTTGGTTCAAGCCGATAGAATTTGGGATACTATCAAGTTGCATCAAAACTGTTCAAAGACTGCAGTTTTGTTCTGGCAAAATACGATGTACTCAAATGCTGACCTTGTCCTTACTCCACGTCCATTACACATGGATGATAAGATGATAATGTGGTGTTATAGCAAACCACCGGGATTCTATGAAAAACTAATTGAAAAAATTGGAAAATTTGATTTGACTTCATATTGGGGCCCTCTTGTCTCCAAAAAATCCAGCGAATGGATAGAAATGACTACTGAATATGTATTAGAAAATGAAAAACCTAACTTCTTATTTACATATATTCCCCACCTAGACTATTCATTCCAAAGGAATGGAACATCGTATAAGGAACTAAAGGATGATCTAAGATTTGTTGATGAGCTGGTTGGTAAACTAATCAAGAAGGTATCAGATTTAGGAATGTTAGAAGATACACAATTCATCATATTTTCGGAGTATGGATTCACAGATGTTAACTCTGACATTCCATTAAATTCTATACTCAGAGAAAATGAGCTAGTTGCAGTTAGAGAAATTGAAGGGCTGGAATATCTAGACCTCGAATACAGTAAAGCATTTGCGATGGTAGATCATCAAGTGGCGCATATTTATGTCAAGGAGAATTATGCAGGTCAAGTAAGAAAAATTTTAGATGGGATAAAGGGAATTGACATGATCCTTGACAATAATCTGAAACAACAATTTAGAGTTAATCACCCGCGGAGTGGCGATATGATAGCAGTTTCGAATAAAGATAAATGGTTTAGCTATTATTGGTGGTTCGATCAACTCAAGGCTCCAAGTTTTTCCAGGAGGGTCGATATTCATAGAAAACCTGGTTATGATCCGGTAGAATTGTTCTTTGATCCGAATACAAGATCCATCCCATTGAATGGTAAGTTGGTCAAGGGTTCTCATGGAAGATTACCAACACAAGGCCAATCTTCCAATCCTGTGTTTGTATCGAACATTAGAAATATTGATGGAATAAGAGATGCCAATAATTTGAGTGTAGTTACTATTGGCCGGTATCTTAAAAACATGATATCTTGAGAAATTGATGCATATGTCCTGGATACATTCCATTACTTTATCATCTTTTATGAATCTGGAACCAATACAGGTAACTCTTGAAAATCTAAAAAATCATGGAATTAACACTGTGGAAGTCTATGGTGAACCTGATTTAATTGATGTAAAGAACTTGATGCAACAATTTGATTCCTTTTCAATTAATGTATCAGGTATAACAGGTATGTGGGGCCTTAGCAGTCCTAATAATAAGTCACGTAAGTTGGTTACTGCCGATAATAACTCACGGATTGCTGCCCTGAATTATGTAAAAAAATGTGTTGCTCTTTGCCACCATCTGGGTGGTAGGACGTTCAATATTTGTTTGTTTAGTGATAAACCATTAATTTCTGATGGCAATCATAGATTCTTGCCGGTTGATAAGAAAAGAAAATTAATTTCTTCCCTTGTAGATCCACTCCGTGAATTAGCAAAGTATGCACGTGATTACGATATCAATCTTGTCATTGAACCACTGAATCGTTATAGCACTCCTGTTTGCACTAATTCTGAAGATGCAAAGTACATCGTTAATAAAGTAAACCATGAAAATTTAGGGATAATGCTAGATACTTTCCACATGAACATAGAAGAAGACTCAATTTATGATACCATTGTGTCTTCCAGCAGTCTATTGAAACACGTTCATGTATCTGACAACAACAGGAAAATGCCTGGATTGGCTCATATAGATTTTGATTCCGTTGTACGGGGACTCAAAAAAATAAAATATTCAAGATGCATAGCTTTTGAGCCTACAATTGAAAGTACTGATTATGAAATTGACTTGAAAGCAGGGTTGGAGCATTTCACAAGTTTGTCTAAATTGAGAAATTGAATTATATGAATGCCTATATGATGATAGATATGTTTTGAGGAGGTATGTTTCATAGTTGTTAATTCATAACAGTGAAAGATTCTTAGTAAATAACGAATTTGCAAAAGACGTCGAAAGGGGACTGGGCGATAAACAAAAACATATTTCTCCTAAATTCTTCTATGATAAAAAAGGATCCAAATTATTTGAAGAAATATGCCAACAGCCTGAATATTATCTTAATCGAACTGAATCTCAAATTTTGAAAAATTCCGTAAACGAGATTTTAAAAATAATAGGAGAAGATAAAATTAGCCTTGTTGAATTGGGAAATGGAAATTCCTTAAAAACTAGAATTCTGTTAGGACCCTTACTTGCCAGGTTGAAGAATGTTTCTTATTTCCCCATCGATGTATCCTTGAAGATGCTGAAAAAATCAATTGCAGATTTGTTTAGAGAATATGCGAACTTGAAAATTTACGGTGTTTGTTCAGACTATGTTACTGGACTTGTCAAGATAAATGAATTCATTAAACTCAAAAAGAATGTTCCAAAGAGGAAATTCATAATTTTCTTAGGATCAAGTATTGGAAATTTTGATCCCAAAGAAGCATTGACTTTTCTGCGTTCTATAGTAAGATATGTTAGAAAAGATGATTTACTATTAATTGGAATCGATTTAGAAAAGGATAAACCAATTTTGGACAGGGCATATAACGATAAGAATGGCGTAACTGCAAAATTCAATCTTAATGTCTTGTCAAGAATTAATGAAGAACTTGATGGAGAATTCAATGTATCAAATTTTGAACACAAGTCGTTCTACAATACTAATAAACACAGAATTGAAATGCACTTGATATCAAAGTCGGACCAGGAAGTAAGAATTGGATCAATTGGAAAAACATTTTATTTTAAAAAAGATGAAACTATCCATACAGAAAATTCCTACAAATATTCACTCGGTAGGTTTAAAAATTTGGTGAGAACTTCCGGGCTTCAAATAGTTAGGAATTTTGTAGATCCCAACAAACAGTATTGTCTAGTATTGTTAAAGAAGATCCCTAACACAGCGAAATCCTGAAAAAGGAATTCTTTCATAGGGCTTGAAATAATTTCTATAGCTGTTTCGAATTTGTGAACTAGGTGTCGCGAATGATCCGCCACGCAATACTTTCTGGTTAATAGCCCACTTGTCTGTATATTCTGAGAATTTTGATCTAAATCCAGGATAAAGTGTGTATTCAGAAGAGGTCCATTCCCAGACATCTCCTAACATTTGGTAACACCCGTAATGACTCTTTCCTTCTGGATATGATCCAATTGGA
>JAICQW010000238.1 GCA_025937665.1 Nitrososphaeraceae archaeon
ATGTCAGATTAACATTCTTGCCAAGGATAATTGGAGTGTCAAATTTACCTCCATTATCATGACTGGATTTAAAGTATAGGATGTTTTTATCAACCCATACCACATATACATTACCAGCTTCTGTTGCGGCTAGTTGTGGTGAGGATGTCAGATTAACATTCTTGCCAAGGATAATTGGAGTGTCAAATTTACCTCCATTATCATGACTGGATTTAAAGTATAGGATGTTTTTATCAACCCATACCACATACACATTACCAGCTTCTGTTGCCGCCAGTTGTGGTGAGGGTAGTAAGGATGATTTATTGCTCTCAATTATGTTAATAGTATCTCCAAAATAGAGGGAATAAACCAATTTAGGTGTAGTCGATACGGTAATCGTGATAAACAGAAATAAAAATAGAAAAAGAAATGAAACCATCAATGATGGTTGGATATTGAAAAGGAAAAATCGATGATGATAGATAATTAGATACAACCAATGCATAAAAAAGACAATTCCAATAAATATAAATAAATATTGATCAAGGAAAGTTGACAATAATTTTTTTTGAATTCCATTATTTAGCTATACCATTGAGTTATTTTGTAAAATACATTTCTTTGTATTCTTATAATGAACATTGTAAAATACAAATACAAAATACCACTTGGTACGATGAATACTTTCCCTGTTTCTTTTTTATGAATCAGCAGGCACAATTCTCCAAAGTTTCCCTTCTCCTATAGAAAGAACATACAAGTACCCATCTGGTCCTGTTTCTAAATCTGTAATTGACTCCATATTTTTGCCAAAAATGACATCTTGCAATTGCTCATTGGTCTCTGCAACTTTATCTTGTAGTTCACCATTTAATGCAAGTTGAGTCCGATCGTTGTTTAAATTAAAATTGTAGATAAGGCCATCATTGAAAGTTCCAACAAATAAATCATTTTTATATTCTTTTCCCAATTTATCGGAATTAAAAAATTCAATCGAGGTAACACCTACTGTGTAATTCCATGTAAATTCGGGATCACTGTACTTTCCGTTTCCGTTAAAATTAACAAACCTTTCAGATTCATTTGTTATTTGAGGATTATCTGACAAGTGATATCCTCTTTCCTTCCCTGGGGGGGGATCAACAGCTAGCTGACTAGGATTGACAATAGACCATACTCCTTGCTTCTTAGCCCAACCACTATTAAATCCAGGTTTTACAAGGTTGATTTCATCTCCGAAGGCAGGGCCATTCTCTGTATCCCATAAATATCCAGTTATAGGATCGAAATCAATTCCAAAACTATTCCGAATTCCATAAGCATAATACAAATTTAGAGGGTAATCATATCCTAATATGTTGTCATAATTACTGATCTCACCATTCACGTTAACAGATAGTATTCCCCCATTTCCGCTTGGTCTAATTCCATTTTCAAAGTTGGTAGTTTGAGATCGTAGAGCACCCTCGCTTAGTAGATTTTCACAGTCTTCTGGACTTACACATATGTTTCCATCGCCCGCTGTAACGTACACATTTTTATCAGGACCGACAGTAATCACTCCACCAATATGAAAAAGACTGCTGTTCCTATCAACAGGAGTACGAAGTAAAAGTTCAGGATTTACTAATTTATCGTTCTTAAATTTGTATTTATACAAGCTATTAACTACAAGATCGTTTGATTTACAATTTTCAGGGCTACAATAGTTATTGACAAATTCACTATTAGTTGTCTTTTCGGTATATAATAAGTAAATATCTAAATCTTTGTTGTATCTATTATCATTATCACTTCCATTCCCTTCAGAAATTGCAATTCCTAAAAGACCTCTTTCACCAGCACTATTTATGATGGATGTGATATCTAATATTGGGTATGGTAAGATCTTTTTGTCAATAACTCTTTGTACCTTTCCTTCCTTCTCAAGAACCAAAAGATCGTTCTGACCAATAAACCCCATACTGGTAGGAGATTTGAAACCCTCTTCCACTAACTCTAATTTCAAATCATCATTTGTGATGAATTCCTCAGCATTAACGGATAAGTAATGATCTCCGATATAAACCAAGGTCAAAGATAGTAATATAACAAATATAATTTGTTGAACTGTTTTCAAGCTTGACTATAACGCAATAATAACTTATTATATTTAACACAACTTTATCAATATAATTGAATTAAAATAAGAAATATTTGAGTAGTTTATAATTATAACAAATTTGTCAAAATTAAGTTGAGCTAATATATTATATAAGACAATTTAAAACAATTTTATTATGAAATGTATCAACTTCTACCATTGTTTACTTTTTAAGCTATTTACACTATCGTGCTTATCTTTTTCTATATTAATTCTATTTAGTGTTACTTTAGGATATGCAAGCACCGTCACAAAAAATTTTGATATAATTGAGTCGTATTGGAGTCTTGGTAAAAGTATGTCAGAAGATAGAAATGAATTGACTGCAGTAGTATATGATGATTGGATCTTTGCCATGGGAGGTGAGGATATCGCAACAGGTGGAGGACAAAAAGATACTGTGGAAGTGTATGATATTGCTAATGACAAATGGGCTGAAAATAAAGTTCCGCCAATGCCCTTGCCTTTGGATCATACAGCATCAGTAAGTTTTGAAGGGAAGATCTACGTTGTTGGTGGATTTCTTAAGCATAAAGTGCCTACCGATAAATTATTTATTTATGATCTCCAAAAAA
>JAICQW010000214.1 GCA_025937665.1 Nitrososphaeraceae archaeon
AATAATTCCATGTACTGTGATCCATCACTAAAAATTTCCAAAGGCTCATTTTGCAGTATCGCAAGTCTTCCTTGAGTTTCCTTAGAGGCTAGATATGAGAATTTTGTTATTGGGCGAGAGAGATTAGAAACCATATTAGTTAAGTTCTTTTCTAACTTGCCTATTTCATTTTTCTTCTCATTAACTTTCTTCAAAGTGTCCGTCATATTTAGATATTCTTCTGAGCTTTGAAAATCACTATAATCTCTTTTACTTGCTTCAATATTTTTGTCTATTGTTGTCCTTTCCTCCATTAACTCTGAAAGCCTGTCCTGTTTATCTTTTCTTTCATCAAGTTTTTCCTTGAATAAGATCAAATCATCTCTACAAACAATGCTTTTGTTAATTTCAGATTCCTTAATAGATAAAATTTTAGTTACCTCCTTTAGTAATGATGATAAATTGTCAAACTCATTTTTTAATTTATTTATTTGCTTTCGCAAGAATTCATTAAGAATTCTGTTATGGGAATCTCCTACTTGCCCGAATCTATTTATTAACAATTCCAAATTGCTTTTGAATTTGACTGCACTCTCATAATCGCTAAGTTCAGAAGATTCTATGAGCGACTCTTTCTTAATACTTGTAATCAAGATCCTCTTTGATGTCTTAATTAACGATTCAAACTGAGGATTTTCCACTTTAATTTCTTGTTCTTCCAACTCAACTGCGCCACCTCTTAGGCGATCAAGACATTCTAATACCGATCTTCTTGTGGGTTCAAGATCACTTATCAAATCACTTTCCAGTAGTTTCTTTTCTTTTTCTATTACTTCCAATAATTCCTTATATGTAATTGTTTGAATAGAATTAGGTTGGCTCTTTTTTTCATGAAAATTATCAGATGTCTTCCTTTTAAAAAAGCCAAATTTAGGAGACATTCTATTACTTTACTACCACACTCTTAAAAAACCTAATCAAATAGTATGATTGATTTTCTTGCCATTTTTTGATTTTACATGATGAAAATAAGACTTTGTAATTCACGCTTAATTTGTGTAATCGCTAAAAAATATGATTGAACCTTATAAACAAATCTAGAATTTCTAGAAATTTCTCTTGTTGATCGATGCTTCAATTGTTTTATTAAATATATGATATCGATTTTTTCTGTAGTTAGACTCCAAAGTTTTTATTAACAAGTAGTCTAATAATACCTTGAATTATGTACCATTTGAGAAGTTTAGCAATTACTACTGTGGTATTTGCATTTGGGATTTTTGGACTCGCAAGTATTAGTATTTTGACTGTATTTGCAGACCCTAAAGTTGATATTTCACCAACATGTGGCCCTCATGAACCGGGATTTAACATTGTCATGAATGCAAATGGATTCATGCCAAACAGTACTGTAGCTTACAAATTTGTAACATCTGAGAGCAAGATTCCATTGTATGGTTATTTTGAAACAAATAGCACTGGAGGTTTCAATGATGTAACATTTGCAGATGACCTTAAGGAAGGTAATTACAAATTGTATTTTGGTGATGATGCTAATAATGACAACGTATTTGATGTCGGCGCCAAGCGGATTTATGCAAACGTAACAATACCTTGTCCACAGCAGTAGGTTATGCCAAATTTGATTTTTACAGCAATGAGTAATATTAAATTGAAGGTAGGCTTTTTTATGAATTTAGAAAACAATCGACTCCTTCCAGTTTTTATTTTGTCACTTGCGTTTATTTTCCTATCATCGTTTAGCGGAATTCATTTTATTTACGCTGACTCTACCTTTACTGCTGCCGGGGATTGGGGTTGCACCTCAAACACTGATGCCACCGTCACTAACATGGTCAATAAAAATCCTGCACGCGTCTTTGGGCTTGGTGACTATTCTTATCAATCTACTGGTTCTTGCTTTTTTACAAAAGTAAATTCCATAGATGAAAAGATGGATATTGCAATTGGAAATCATGAAGACGATACTGATGAAGGATTTAGCGGATACATGAGTCATTTCGGTCTCTCCCAAACTTACTACTCATATACCACTGATGGTGTTCATGTCCTGGTCATGGACACGGACCGCAATTCGTATTCCTCAGGTTCAGCTCAACGAACATTTGTTCAAAATGATTTGCAAGCAGCTTCTACTAATCCGGCCGTAAAATGGATCATTGTATATCTCCATAAACCAATGTATACTTCACCCAATGAATGCAGTAGTTCCTCATGTTCCAACACTGGCTCTGAAAACTCTAATTTAAGAAATGGATTTCATCCAATGTTCGATCAATATGGAGTGGACCTTGTTTTGCAAGGTCACATTCATAGTTATCAAAGAACATTTACATTAAAATATGATGCCGGCAGTCCGTCTAGCCCTACGATAACTAGCAATAACGCCAATACTTATACAGAAGGAAATGGTGCGGTGTTTGCCATAGTGGGTACTGGTGGTGTAAACTTTCACGCTTTATCAGGCAAAGCATCTTTTACATCATCTCAACAGGATGACTTTTTTGGACAATTGGAGATTAAGACTACCAGCACTAAATTGGAAGGCAAGTTCTATAGAAATGGTAACAACGCAGTATTAGATAGTTTCAGCATCACAAAAGCTGTCAATTCGCCTCCAGTAGCGAATAATCAGGCAATTAATGTTATTCAGGATACCCCAACGCCGATAACTCTCACCGCCAACGATCCAGATAATAATCCGCTGACCTACTCAATAGTTGCACAACCTCAACACGGTGATTTGTCTCCATCAACTCCAGGAGGACCTGCTCGAACATATACGCCAGATCCGGGATATTTGGGTCCTGACTCATTCACTTTTAAGGCAAATGATGGAACGGTTGACAGTAACACAGCGACTGTTACCATAAATGTAATAGAACAACCGCAAGGCGGATATAACTATGCACCAGGACTTGTCCTAACGGGCTCCAATTTCCAGGATGCAACCTCTCCTGCATTATCTCAGTTCAGTGCAGCAGCATGGTTTAAGACATCGACAAACTTTGCTTCAGAAGCTTTTATACTAAACAAGGGTGGTATTGGTAGCGATAGCGCAGGTCAGAATCAAAATTATCAAATATCGATTACAAGTTCTGAACGAATAAAAGCTGGATTTGAAACAAGCACT
>JAICQW010000022.1 GCA_025937665.1 Nitrososphaeraceae archaeon
TAATTTTAGTATTCGGATCCATTTAAAATAGAAACTATTCTGAAGATACTTATTCTTTTTACTAGAATTTGTCATTAGACTCTAATTTATGAACAGCAACCTAATAATTCCTAAATTGGCAGAGTGTATCTCGATTTAAACAAGATCAATAACTTCACTTAATGAGTCTATTCTCATCGGCCATGTAAAATTCTTATTCCATGGTTGATTAAATAGGATTCCGATTCTAGGATGCGCTAGTTGACTAAAATTTATGGGAGCATCATCTACTAGGATATCAAACGGATAATTTGTCTTTGGAGCATCATCGTAAACAAACAACAAATCATCACAGTGAATCTTGTGAAGATCTAGCCATTTTATCACGTTGCCTACTGAGGATCTATATCTCTTTGTCAAAATGGAGATTCTGAATCCTTTGCTATGAAGGTTCGATACAGTATTACCAATAGATGGTTCTGTTGAAGGGATATCCTTCCAGCGCTTATCCCAAATGTATGTAAATATATCTGAAACCTCAGTAATAGAAATCTCAAGCGTTTTTGAAATGTCCCATGAAATAATATTGTCCTTATTTATACTCGAATTCTTTCGTTTGTTGAATTCTTCAACCCAGATAACCATTGTATCTGCAAGTACTGAATCCAAATCAATCGCAAGTGTTCTTCTGGAATCCAAATCGGGCATCGTATTTGATAATAAGGAGAAAAATATGTTATTTATTTTTTTGAGTTGCTTGACGGATCTGATATTTATTAAGCATGCCAAAAATTCAAGAGATGTAGGGTAGAAGTAAGAAAGAAATTGATAAATTAAATTGAATGAGGTGGGATTTACCTAATGGCGAGTAAACCCCACCTGGCGGAACTTACATTACACGGTAATCTCCAATGAACAATAAATCATAATAACATACACCGGCGGGGGGAACAAATCATTGAATTTTAACCTTATTAGCCTGGCCATACTGTAAGAGTGTTGTTTTAAATCTCGTACAAGGGCATAAGTCGTTAAAACATCGAGTACCGTCCAAATTATGTTCGTCTTTTTTTATGTCCGCCACCGGCAAATATTATGTAACTGCACTACATGTACAGGTCAAGATTAGTTATAACAGATTATTCTGATGGGAGGTTGTTTTACCGAGTTATGCAGCAGATAAACCAATTCTCCCATCAGATTGATAAGGAACGTAATATCTTGAAACAACAGATAATAAAAAACTTACTTTTTGTCAATACATATTTGATACAATATCCATTCTAAAATCCTCAATTCACTATGTAATTTATCAGCATCAAATATTGAATGTGTTTTATTTATTACTTGTGTGGTTTCATTCATCCTAGACTCAATCAATCTACAAATATCCACATTATGATTTTTCATATTCTCTAGGACCCAATTAATTAATTCGATCCTTTTTTTGAGATCTCGTTTGTATGTACATTCTTCTTTTTCCCGAGAAAGCCAAAGTTCTGAATTTTTGATTTCTTGCACTAATATTTGTTCTAGAGTCACAAAATAGATTTTTCTAATGAGGATTTAAAATCCAAGTCACCAATAAGGGAGGGTCTCGTATTATTTTGTTACTTGGTTTGTCCTGGGTTCAATTTTTTTTAGCGTTTATACGCATCTATTATTTGCCAGATATAATAGCCAATGATTACTATCAAGTTGTAAGGAAATGGAATGAGTATAGATGCAACCATCGAAGAGACTATACCAACAGTTAAAATGGTTATTCCCCTATTGAAGATTCCTAAATAGATATGACCTAGCGCATAAAATACTAAGCAAGAAGCATAGTTAGCCAAAGTCTTTTTGCCAATACCCGACACAATTCTTGTGCAATAGAAAAGTTTTTTGATACTTAAAGTCCTATTCACTCCCATGAATGGCGAATTTGACACCTGCGTCTGCGGGCATCGAAGATTACATCATTTCCGAAAGGTACCGAAGAATAACTTATCAGAATGCAAAAAATGTAAATGCTTGATATTTAAAATTGTTAGGTAGTTTACAACGCTTGTAATTTATCTTCTGCACGTCTAATTAATCGAATCATCCGTCAACATTAACACATCTTTATAAACACATTAAGCTTTATTATACCGGAAATTCAGCTTCTACCTGTGACAAATTTCTTCAAATCGCTTTGTGAAACAATAGCGAAATCCGATAAAAACATCAGATTTGCAGCCATTGTAGATCACCATGGAACAATAATGGCATATTCGGAAAGAAAAGGAATTAAGCCCTTACTCAACGAAGAGCAAACTGCACAATATGCACTTGCTGCTGTCACTAGACAATACACCAGAATAAGGTGGCAGTCAATATTAGGTAAGATCGATTATACGTGTTCAAGCTATGAGAAACTATTAAGGATCACAATTCCCATAACAGATTCTAGAAATCACTTGTGCTTTGTCATCATTTTTACTTTGGATGTAGCTACAAAGAATTTTCACCAGATTATCATGAACAAAGTAAAGCCCATAGTCAAAGAAAAGGAAAAGGAATTGTTGAATAGAGCATAAAATTCTCAAACAAAATTGCTTGAAAACAGCCTTTAAAGCGGGTTACAATCAATAAGTCACTTACAGTTATTCCTTTAAAAATATTGATATACTTCTGTTTTTTCCATTATAACAAAATATGCCAAAGGAAAGAATAAAATTCTTGAGATCTTATGAACCGCATGGGCTTGAGCAGGATATAAATAATTTTTTAGAGAATGAAACAAAGGTCGTAATCGATATCTCTTTTTTGCATACAGTAACTGGTCATGGAAACGAAATTTTTTATGACGCGTACATAAGATATACACCAAAATCGACGTCAAAGTCTAAGGAAGGTAATTAGATAAAAATAGAGTTTTAAATTGATATCGATTCAGGTAACTCTATAAAAAATATTTTAGTAGCTATTACCGACATAATTGTGATAAGCCCTAGCCGCCAGTGCAGCCAGTCGTAAAGGTTCTGGTTTAGCTCCCTGAATTACCAGATCGTTGAGTAAATTTGAAGTATCGACAAATTCAAGTCCCCAATGACGTACGAATATTGTTTTTCCGGTCCACAATCTCAAAGGTTTTCGCTCTTCAAGTTTCAAATATTCCTTTATCTTTTCCGGCTCATCAACACCATGAATAGATCCTTGGAGTCCAGGCGATCTCCTGTATGAAATTGCTATGACTGGAATTTTAGTTATTTCATTAATGTGTTTACCACTAATGATATTGAATAAACTGATTATTAATCCTCCAAGGAGAACACAATTGATATCAGTTCTGCCCAGACTATCAATCATTGCAAGAACTTTATTTGTTCCATCATTTCCACCAACAATGGTATCGGCATAAATTATTCCATCTACCACTAGATCACGTCGCATGACAACGCCTGCTAAAATTGATTTTCTGTCGTGTTTTTGAAAACTTTCTGCTATTGCAAGAATTCTAATGCCCTTCTTGTTGTTATGAAATCGCACCAACTATATGCAGATATTGTAACTCAGATTATAATTAAATCCTTTTCAGTTGATAATGTCTTGTATATAGCTCTACTCATTTTGAATTCCGTAAAGAAAGGGTCTAAATATCATAATCACAACTATTGATTTGTGGGTAATACTCAAAATAGCCGAAATAAACCCAATAATCTTGTTAATGAAACCAGCCCTTATCTTCTTCAGCATGCATATAATCCTGTTGAATGGTATGGATGGAATGAGGACGCCCTCGAGAGAGCTAAAAATGAAGATAAACCAATTTTCCTGAGTGTCGGATACAGCTCATGCCATTGGTGTCATGTTATGGCGCATGAATCATTTGAAGATGATGATATTGCCAAAATCATGAACGAGCACTACATAAACATCAAAGTAGATAGAGAGGAAAGACCGGATATTGATGATATTTATCAGAGGGCATGTCAAATGTATACTGGAACCGGAGGTTGGCCACTATCGGCTTTCTTGACTCCTGATCAAAGACCTTTTTATATTGGAACATATTTTCCAAAGGAAAATAGACATGGTTTACCAGGATTTGGAACAATATTATTAAGATTGGCAGATGGTTATAAGAATAGACGCAATGAAGTAGATACTTCTACTCAAGAATTTGTTACTGCTTTAAGGGAATCTGCCACTGATATAGTAACTGATACTGAAGCAAAAGTGGAAAAAACAATAATAAATGAAGCGGCCGTAACTTTACTACAACTAGCAGATAATTTGTATGGAGGATTCGGAAGTGCTCCAAAATTTCCAAATGCGTCAAACCTGCTTTTCCTATTAAGAGCATATGATTATTCAGGAATTACTAAATACAGAGATTTTGTAAACTTTACGGCCGATAAAATGGATTCAGGCGGAATACATGATCACGTTGGTGGGGGTTTTGCGCGTTACTCAACTGATCAAAGATGGCTAGTGCCACATTTTGAAAAAATGCTATATGATAATGCACTTTTATCTGTGCTTTATTCTGAACTGTTCTCGATAACTTTAAATCCTAACTATTCGAATGTCCTAGAAAAAATATTCAGATTTGTTCAAAGAGAGATGACGTCAAATGAAGGAGCTTTTTATTCCTCACAGGATGCCGATTCAGAAGGTGAAGAGGGCAAGTATTACCTATGGTCATACAAGGATCTGGTAAAAATACTCGATAGTGAAGTCTTTGAGATTTTTACAGATCGCTTTGGAGTTACTCAAGGAGGGAATTTTGAAGGTAAAAATATCTTAAACAAATACACATCTATTAAAGGACTCTCAGAAAGATATTCCAAGAGTCAAGAATGGATAAACGAAAAGCTAGAGTCCGCCCTAGAACAATTATACCAAATAAGGCTTAAAAGAATCAAACCCGGAACAGATAGAAAGATTTTGACTTCTTGGAATGGGCTGATGATTTCAGGATTTATTAGCGGCTACAAAGTGACGGGCAATTCAACTTACCTTGAAAATGCGAAAAATGCTGTGAGCTTTATTGAAAGCAACCTAAAAAATAGTGGAAGCCGATTAAATAGAGTTTTCAACAAGGTTTCCAAAATTTCTGGATACCTGGATGATTACGCTTTCTATGTGGATGCTTTAATTAATTTATTTAGTGTGGATTCAAAGTCTTACTATCTTGAAAGAGCTATAGAATATACGGATTCAATGATAGCACATTTCTGGGATCCAAAAACAAATGATTTTTACTTTACTCCCGATGACAACGAAAAGCTAATTGTAAGAACAAAAAACCATTATGATCTTGCAATACCCAGTGGTAATTCCATAGCCACCTCCAATTTGATAAAGTTGTATTATTACACTCAAAAAGAGGACTTTCTCACAAAAGCAGATCAAATGATTCAAAGGATGTCAAAACCTGCGACAGGAAATCCCTTTGGATTTGGGCAAATGCTCTCTGCGATATATCTTAGAATGAAGACACCACTGGAAATATCCATAATAAAATACGGAGAAAATTCGGAACTTGGTAATCACCTGAACAAGAAATTCCTTCCAAATGCGATTACGGCAATTGTCAACCAATCTGAGTTATCGGAACTTGACAAGTATCCTTATTTTAAGAATAAATCAATTAACAATAAAACTAAAAATAACAATATAGAATTTGCGTTTGTTTGTAAGGATTTTTCTTGTTCTCTACCATTAAGTACAATAGAAGAGCTTGAAAAGAATATTTCATAACAGAAAGTAGTTATCTTTTAAATTCACTAATAAAATAAATTACACAACGTGTAAATATCGTCACCTTTCTCACATCCTTATCATCCTAATTGTCGAAACATAATACTATATATTCTGACCTGAAGTACGATTTTAATCCCATTACGTGGATTTCAAAGTATAGACGAAATTCTGTATACTACCTAACAATCATGGTTTTGTTCTATCATTTGATCGGATTCGCTATCATGGTGATAGGATCGATAGTTGTTAATATGGTAGTAAGTGACTATAGCGAACCCACAATTCCACTAACTGTGGTCTCAGTAATCTTTGCAGGTCCCTTTGAAGAGACGTTGTTTTTCGGGATACCGTTTTACCTAACTGGAAATAGCCTGGTGACTCTAGCAGGAGGTGTTGTTTGGGCTTCTCTGCACATCTTGAACACTCCAACGGTGCAGGTCAGTACTCTTGCATATTTGACATGGCTGTTTGTAACACCTTCTATTTTTGCTAGTGTCAGAACCTGGATTTCGGGAAAAGGATGGTTTGCAATAGTGTCACATTCAATTTGGAATGTGATTTTTTTTACAGCTGGTTGCACAAATGGAGAATTCCCATGCAGAATTATTAATGAAAAGGACTATCTTATCGATATTGCTTACGTTTCAACTTCTGCAGTTTTTATGCTGTTCACATATCTACTATATTTAAGACACCAGAATAAGAGAGTCTCCAAGTCAATTCAATAATAGAGTCGAAAATGTAGTCATAAAAGATTAATTGACTAGCCGTTCCTTAGATGTGTTGGGCTATCTAGAAATAGTGGGGCTGTCCTTGGAAGCACTGGCAATGGTCTAAATATCCTAATTATTTTAGTCTAGACGTGGGTAAAATATTCCTCCAAATGATATGTGATGAGTGTAAGCAAATTATTTTAGAAAAGGAAGGAGAGGAAAATTTGAGCTATGAAAAATTCCCAATCACAAATGAGGAAGCTTTAGAGATAAATAAGAATCACAGGGGTCATGAATGCCACATCGAGGCTGTAGAGAAAAATTAGCATACAGGAGCTTTGAAGAATCAATTAAAACTCGAAACTTATATCATGAAAATACTGGCTGGTATAACGCTAGAATTCCAATGGGTTATAGGTAAAGACAACGACTTACTCAGGTCCTGAGAGAGACAGACTCGGATCGTAGTTATAGGTACCTGAGAGAGCGGCCGATGAAAAGTCAAGATGAAGCACTTGTTCGGCACTGTTGAAATTCGCGCCCTGGAATGCAGCTGAAACCTCCGATGAGGTTAGATCATCATTCCAGGCTCGGATTTCATCAACTTCACCCATGAAGAAGTTTGTTGGGGGATTAACTCTTGAATTGGCTCCTACTCTAAAGGGCTTGCCATTATTTTCTGGTGTTGCACCTGAAGTCGCCTTAGTAGCAACCTGTACTCCGTCAACATATAGTATGAGATTAGAACCACTATTCGTTACCACAGCGTAGTGCCATTGTCCATCATTGTATTTATTGACTGAAGTAACATACTGATCGGCGCCACTACTTGTTTCAAATCCTCCTTTTAATTGCTCTCCACTATTCATCCATAAACCATAGTTTAGATTTTGTCCTGAACTGTCGCTACCGATTCCACCCTTGTTTGCTATAAAGGCATCAGAGCCAAAGTTAGTCGATGTCTTAAACCATGCCGCTAGGCTAAATTGAGATAGTGAGGGCGAATTTGCGTCCTGATAATTAGATCCCGTTAGCACAAAACCGGGTGCAAAGTTGTAACCTCCCAGCGGTTGATCTATTACATTTATGCTCACAGTGGCATTGTTACTATTTACGGTACCGTCATTTGCTGTAAATGTAAATGAATCAGATCCTACAAAGATAGAATTTGGAGGAGTGTATGTTCGAATCCCTGATGATGTACTACCCGATGGTGACAGAGTACCGCCCTGCTGTGTGGTTGCTGCAGTAACATAGGAAAGTGGATCGTTGTTTGGATCAGTCGCTGTAAGTGTAATAGATTTTTGTGAGTTTTTATTGACGCTAACCTGCTGGTTAGTTGCAATTGGAGGACCATTCTGTACAGTTACACTTATGATTGCAATGTTGCTATCAAGAGTACCGTCATTCGCCTTAAAGGTAAAGATATCGGGTCCTACATGATTGAGATTTGGAGTGTATGTGAGATTGGGTACGGTGCCTGATAGAGTGCCGTTCCCAGGAGGTGTTACAATTATGTATGTGATCGGATCATTGCTTGGATCAGTCGCTGTTAGTGTAATAGTCTGCTGTACGTTTTTGTTGACTATAACGAGTTGACTATTTGCGACTGGGGGGTCAGATCCAAACGGAATGTACAGAACCTGTCCGGAAGTGTTAATACTTCCCACAAATGCGTCTATTACCTGTTGAGCAGTTTTGGCATTGTTCCAGACTCTGACCTCATCAACTTCTCCTGTAAAGAAGTTTCCTGGTGGTGTGACCCTTGAATTGGCGCCTATCCTCACCGGCTTTGTTCCTGAGGTTTCTGGAGATGCGCCCGATGTTGATTTTGTAGCAACCTGGGCTCCATCAATATATAATCTAACATTTGAACCATCATAAGTTACCACAGCGTAATGCCATTGACCATCGTTAAATGAGTTGGCAGATGTGGCGAAATGATCAGCTGCAGTGCTGGTTTCAAAACCGCCTCTTATTTTTTCGCTACTAGTCATCCATATACCATAATTCATATTTTGTGATGAAGATTCGCTGCCGACTCCTCCTTTGTTAACTATCATGGCATCAGAACCAAAGTTGCTTGAAGTCTTAAACCAGGCTGCAACGGTAAATCTAGATAGTTGTAATGATGCAGAATTTACTACATTATGGTAATTAGATCCCGTAAGAACTAAACCTGGTGAATAAGTATATCCTCCTTGTGGTGGTTGTTCTACACTTACACTTACATTAGCAATATTGCTATCTATAGTTCCATCATTTGCCTTAAATGTAAAAGTGTCAGTACCCACATAACCTGCGTTTGGTGTATATGTTCGCGTTGCTCCAGTACCTCCTGACAAGATAGCATGTGATGGTGGTACTACTATCGAGTAGGTTAATGGGTCGTTGTTCGCGTCAATGGCTGTGAGTGTTAAAGACTTTGGAGTATCTTTAATAACAGAAACAGATTGGCTATTCGCCACAGGT
The DNA here is from genome assembly GCA_025937665.1 of Nitrososphaeraceae archaeon. Taxonomy (GTDB): domain Archaea; phylum Thermoproteota; class Nitrososphaeria; order Nitrososphaerales; family Nitrososphaeraceae; genus TA-21. The sequence goes on from JAICQW010000022.1 coordinate 8,901, forward strand.
GGCACATTTGCCTTTGTAATACTGAACTGATCGAATAGAGCTCCGTCATTGGTATAGTACTTGCCTTCGAGCCTATAGCCATCATTAGTGATCTTCACATCTAACATTCCAAATTTGCTGTTTTGTTGGTTAACCACAAAATTGGCTTTCCCTGAGAACGGATCAAAGTTTTGCCCACCTGTTCCCACTATTGCAAATATCTGACCTTCTGTATCAGAGTAATCATTAAGATTTGTACTTGTCTTAGTCGGATCTGAAGGATTATTCGAATTGTATTTTATAGGAAAAGTTCTCTGATAATTATGTTGATGCCCTTGAAGTACCAAATCGACCCCATATTGCTGAAAAATTGGATGATACGTGCTTCTTAATGAAGTAAATGCAGATTCTTCACTTGGTGAAGTATACATGAATTTATGCAGATATACTATTATCCAATCAATGCTGGGATTCTGTGAAGCAGACTGCAAATCACTGACTACAAAATTGTATTGAGGTGAACCCGATGAATACACATTTCGATCTGTATCCATAACTAGGAAATGCGTGTTTTGATAATTGAACGAATAATATGTTTGAGAAAGACCAAAATGGCTCATATAGCCACTGAATCCTTCGTCGCTATCATCTTCATGGTTACCAATAGTAATCTTGGTAATGCTATCTATCGGAGATATCTTGTTGAACCAACAAGTACCAGTAGACGCATAAGAATAATCACCTAGTCCAAGAACTCGTTCAGGATTCTTGCTAACCATATTGTTAACCGTGGCATCGGTGTTAGAAGTACATCCCCAATCCCCTGCTGCTACAAAGTTGTAATCATCAATAGCAGATGCATCTTGTATCAGTAGGCCGACTGACACTGCGGTTAGACAAGGTAATAAAAAAACAAAAAATTCTTTCTTGACAAGAAAGCACGGAAATACTATCAACCCTAGAGCGGGCATAAGTAAATTAGGAATTATTGTGCGAGCTTAAAAAGGATTTCTAATAAAAAAGATGTAAATATAAATAAATTCTAAATCTTACTGAATAAAAGGGCAAGTTTGTTTGTATTGAATCTAAGTTATTAAATTCGGGAATCCTGTAATTTTACGGTCGTGAAAGCCAATCTTAAACTTTAAATGGATTGAAAAATAATCCAATTGCAACTCTTGCCGATGATGATTGATTTTGTTATCCCTCTGAGGCAAAGTCACTTAAGCAAATATCCAGTTGACAATTCTACAAGTTCCAATGGTCCTTATTCATAAGCTGAGGAAATTTTCTATATGGTATATAATACATCTTTAGGTAAGCTTACTTTATTGTGACACCAGATGGATAAAATGGAGAAAAAATGGATTTCAGATTTTTTGGGAGTCGGTTATAGATATACTGACATTGTCATGAATGTCCTGATACTTTATCGCGATAGGAAACTAGCAATAAAAGTATGGAATGAGAACATACACTGGTGGCCTGATGACCAAATAGTTTTGAGATTTATTGAAGATGGAGATTATTACTGGTTTATTTTATATCAACGGGGCAAGAATCTATTTTCAAAAGAGAATGTGGGTTTTTTCAAAAAGAACCAGTTGACACAAAACTATCTGCGTTTCAAAGAAAATTTTGATCAAAAAACAATATTGCGATTTTCACTTTACAAATCCGTGGAAAATAAAACCAATGACAAGGATAAGACTGAAAATAACGAGAATGTCTATAAGAGAAACAGTCCTGATTTTGAACTTAACATCTTTAAAAGAATGAAGACCATATATGATGTAAAATTTCAAAATAGGAACGAGCTAAATAGTAACAGCATTGAGGCTTCTTTAATAAAAAATCTGGGCTCTCAATATGCTTAAAGAATTTCATTGTGTGCAGGATTGTTCTGATTGTTGTATATATCGCCAATATTTTCCCTCAGTTGATTACGGTAAAATAGGTGTTCTATTATTACCCGTAGAAAAAAAAGAAATGGAAAATATGGCAGAATCCTACAAACTTAAAATTAATATATTACCAAGATTAGGAATTGGCTTTAATAAGAAATTAAATGGTCCTCGTCAGGTTATTGCCTATCAGCTTATGGGCAAAATAAATGGAGACTATTGCCCATTCCTTGATACTGAAAGTAAGAACCGCTCGCCCCACGGCGGCTTTAACTGTCAAATTTATGACTACAGACCGATTTCATGTCGCGCATATCCTGTTATAAAAGAAGGTGCCTCGAATGTAGAGCTTGATAATAATTGTAAATTCTCATGTCAAAATTCAATTTGGGCAAATAAGAATTTGCTTGAGAATGAATTAAAGGCCTTAAAAAGAATAAGCAATGATTTTGACAGGTTTGCTAATCAAAGAATTTGGAGATATGCTACACATATTGGAGAACAAGCATTCAGGAAACTATTACGGCCAAGAGGATGGTATTTGCAAAATGACTAAATTGTATTTAGAATTTCAAACAACATATATACAATTTACAAATCTTTCTTTAGACTTGATTTTGAATATAGCACGTCTGAACCTTTTTTTATTTCAACTATCCGGTTTATAGGAATAGCTTCAAAATTTGAGGAAAGAAAAATGAATTCTTTGAGTGTCACAGTTACTATACTATTGAAATCGCGGTAAGAAACTTGGTAAAGATCTATATCATCGTAAAACTTTGCTTTACTCAATATTTCTTCTAGTTTACCCTTCCTTTTCTTCATTCTTTATAATACATCAAACCCCCACAATCAATTATTTTTTTAATCAATGGCGGAAATGGCCTGATTAAGAATTTTTTTCCGTTTGAAACGTCATGAATTTCATTTTTTTCAATGTCAATTTCTAGTGAGTCCTTGTCTGAAATTTGCTCCAATGTAGATTTTTCAACTTCCAGTGGGAGTAGATATCCACCGTCAACACAATTACGATAAAAGATTCGAGCAAACGAAGGAGCAATAACTGCATTGATTCCACAATGTGAAAGAGCTATAGGTGCGTGTTCCCTGCTTGATCCACATCCAAAGTTATTACCTGCAAGTAGAAAATCCCCCTTTGAGACCTTTTTTGAAAAGTTAGTGTCAATTCCCTCCATGGCATGTTTTGATAATTCAGCATGATCGTGGATTTTCAGATAGGGGCCGGGAAGTATAACATCTGTGTCTATGTTATCTTTACTATATTTATGGACAGTACCTTTTAGAGTCATTTTGCTATATCCCTTGGGTCGGTTATTTTTCCTTTAAGGGCAGAAGCAGCAACTACTAGGGGTGATGCTAGATATGTTTGTGATTCAACATGACCCATTCGCCCTGGAAAATTTCGGTTGGTGGTGCTGACGCAGATTTCATCTTTGGCTAAAATTCCCATGTGAGCTCCACAGCAGGCTCCACATGTAGGGGGACCTACAACTGCCCCGGCTTCCATAAAGATCTCAATTAAACCTTCTTTCATGGCCTTAAGATATATGGATTGAGCAGCAGGTAGAACTTCAGTACGAATCTTCACCTTTTTCCCTTTTAATATTTGAGCGGCTGATCTCAAATCTTCCAATTTGGCACCAGTACAGGACCCTATATACGCCTTATTCACTTCAACACCTTGCAAATCCCTGGCAGCTGCCGCATTTTGCGGTGAATATGGCTTTGCCACAGTTGGTTCAAGCTTATCGATTTCATAAGTATACTCTTCCAGATAATTTGGGTCATCTCCCGAAACTGGCCTGTATGGATTTGCAGTCCTCTGACGGATGTATTCATCGGTAACAGCGTCTGGTTCAATTATACCGTTTTTTGCACCAGCCTCTGTAGTCATGTTTGTAAGTGTCAATCTTTCTTCCATACTCATTTCACTCACTACATCTCCGGCAAATTCCATAGCCTTGTAATTTGCTCCATCAGTTCCTATATCGCTTATTATTTTCAATATGATATCTTTGGCCATAATGTGAGGCGGTTTTTTTCCAACAAGTTTAAAGAGCATTGTTTCAGGTACCTTTAACCAAATCCGCCCATGCAACATTGCATAAGCAATGTCAGTATGACCCAAGCCCACTGCCAATGCTCCAAGAGCACCCGTAGTATTGGTATGAGAGTCACCTCCAACATAGAACTCTCCTGGTAGAACCAAGGCCTCCTCGTGTGAAAGTGTATGACAAATTCCATACTGGCCAAGTCCATATTTGAAGTGCTTTTTAATCCCAAATTTTTTTGCCCAATCCGTAAGTTTTGAGATATTTTCTGCAGAGATTCTATCTGCAGATGGTACGAAATGGTCCTCAGAAACCCAAATTTTGTCTGCATCCCATACTTTTTCAAGCGTGATTCCTCTTTTGGACCATTCTTCAAATACCTTGATTACTCCAGGCCCAGAAACGTCATGGATCATTAATTTGTCTACGTTGCCGAAAACTACATCACCAGGACTAACTTTATTCTTATTCGAAGCACGTGCAATTATTTTCTCTGTAATATTCATATCTTGAAGATCAACCTAAATCCTTCATTGACTTTAATAATTTTTCCTGAACACAAATATTGTGAATTAGTTATTTATAAATAAATGGAAATTTTCCCAATAAAGATCCCAAAAAAAGGTGAAGGATTCGATTTATTTAGAACAATAGTTGGATCTAAATTTCAGTTTCTGGCCGATGATATTCTGGTCATTTCAAGCAAATTTGTTTCGATGAGCGAAAAGTCCCTCATTGATTTGAAAAATGTTAAAGTGAGCAAAAAAGCAAGAGCGCTTGCTTTAAAGTTTAAAATGGATGAGAGAATCGCACAAGTCACTTTGCAAGAATCTGACTATGTGGTTTCTGGGATTCCAGGGTTCTTACTAACTATCAACGATGGGATGATAGCTCCTAATGCAGGAATTGACAAATCAAACTGCCCCCAAGGCAAAATAGTACTTTACCCCAAGGACAGCTTCAAGACAGCCAACGAATTACGCAAAAAATTTCTCAAAAAATGTGGGATAAAAATTGGAATTGTTATTTCGGATAGCCGATTAATGCCTACAAGGATAGGATGTACTGGAATTGCGGTTGGAGTTTCTGGTTTTGATCCGGTAGATGATGAAAGAGGCAAGACAGACCTTTATGGAAAGAAACTAAAGGTGACTTTTAGGGCCACAGCAGATTGTTTGGCCACTATTGGCGTATTTATGATGGGTGAGAGCAATGAATCAATTCCCCTCGTAGTAATAAGGGGAGCAAATGTCAGGGAAACTGAACGTTCATTGAGCATGAAGGATATGACGGTTAATCCAAAAATAGACATTTACCTTAGAAATATTCCCTTCTTGTAATTTCAGAAAATGTCTATTTCCATAGCATTTTAATATTACTTGTGGTGCATGTTCTTAGTTAGTAGAAGGATGTCGGAATTCCTGACTAGTTATCCTAGACGAATAAATTTGCTCAAGGGTCTAAGTGAATTGATTCGCCACGAAGAAATTCAGTTCGACCATTTGAGTCTCATGGTCAAGATAAAGAAAGAAGATTTGATAAAGACCTTATTTTCAGAGGGTTTCAAAAAGGTAAAATTCGAAAATAAGAAACCAACACAGATAGGGAACGGATTTTCCAAGAAACTCAAATATCCTTGGGAAATGCATCTCCGCCTTTTGGACATACAACAGGGATTTATTGCAATAAAGGCCGAGGTAGAAATTTCTCGACGGTATATTCAACACATAGGATCTGTAAGGGCACCTGTTGTTTATGAGATAGAGTCCATACTCAAGAAACACAAAATAGAGTATAATATTTGGAATGAAAAATTAAGAGATTACATTACCCATATAGTGGATAATCACCAAATTAAATTGCAAGGTCCAAGATTACGTGCTATGCCCTGGAGACACATGATACTTGCAAGTTCAGCACTGGCAATTATCTATGCATTAAAGTTTGTGCAGCTACTTTAGGAAACACTATTTCGTCTGTTCGAGGCTGTGATAAATTTTAGCCACGTTACTATAATTCAGTATATCAATCTCTGCTCATACATGAAAGCATAATCCAATAGAAAAGATAATGCTTATGCCCAGACTTTTTCTTTGAATGTAAATTTCTTAATAAGTATAAAGTTAATTGTCGTAGCGACGGTGATTGCCACTATCAAGGATATACGATATGGAACAAAATTCTCAACCATGAAATACAGTATTGCAATTTGAATTATCAATCCAATCGCACTCATCCCAATAAATGAGGCATACTGTCTTGCAGTAGACCCTACATCAAATCGTCTGTCCTCAAAGGTCCAATACTTGTTGAAAAAGAAGTTGGATGTTAAAGAGATTGCAGCACCGATAATGGAAGCTTCGAGGTACCAAACGTTTGATAACAATCTAATAGAATTGGCCACGTCATTGGCCAGAAGAAACGACACCAAATAATTAATTATTAGTCCAGAAATGCCGACTGTATAGTACCGCCCTACCTTCGAAAGGAAAAGGACAGACCCCTTGTTTACCTTTTCATCGATAGTTACCGTACCAGATTTCTGGCCATGTCTATATAATTGCCATATTGCTTTAGCGTAGTTCAGTATTACACCATTATCCATCTTGCTCTTTCCAGACCGCCTATCAATGAAAGTAAACGGAATCTCCTTTGTTGGTATTTCCTTATTTTTTACCAAAATCTCTAACAGTATCTTGTAACCTTTGGTGTCAATTGATATATTTTCAATTAATTCACGAGGGAGTGCAAACAACCCAGACATAGGGTCCTTGACACGTCTTACGTTTAATCCAACGCGTGCTAAAAATGAGGCACCTGAACTGAGGATTTTACGTTTCTTTGGCCACCCAACTACTTTTCCGCCTTCAACATATCTCGATCCAATAACGATAGAATTTGGATTCATTTTAGATTCCTGCATCATTTTAGGTATTACCTCTGGAGGATGCGAAAAATCAGCGTCCATAACTATCACAGTCCTGCCACTGGACTGTTTAACTCCGTCCATAATTGCGGGTATGAGTCCATTTTTTCCAGTTCGATTAACTATTTTTACCCTGCAATTTGCAGACTTGGTCTGGACCTCCTTTTGATTTTTATTTTTCTGTTGATTTATGTAA
>JAICQW010000119.1 GCA_025937665.1 Nitrososphaeraceae archaeon
AAATCTCAGCAAGAATAACGGTACATCAGAATTGCCGCAGGTTACCGCAGAGGGAAATAATGTCTATGTTGTGTGGCAGGATAACTCAAGCGGAAACTATGATGTATACTTTAAACCATCCTCGTCGGACGGCACTAAATTCAAATCTACACGAAACCTGAGTAAGAATAACGGTACTTCTCAATACCCCAAGATTGCCTCACATAATGACGTTTTCTATATTGTATGGAAGGATGACAACAGTGGCAAACAAGATATTTTTTCAAAGGATGGTCGAATAGAAAATTTATCCAACAGCATAGAATTTGGTTCATTAAGGAAGATTCAAGGTATTGGTGACGCGTCGAATCCAGAAATATTTGCAGGAGAAAATTTTGTCCATACTATTTGGGCTTCTAGTTCAGAAATCAATACTGTCATTAATATCTACCCTGTCAGTTTCTTTGACGATTCCAAGGATGCTATTAAATTAACCAAGTCGGCATTAAAAGGGAACATACTAGATCTTAAAATTTCTGGCTACAGCATAAATGCCTATTGTGTGTGGGAGAATAAAGACGTTTTAAATGGCGAAATTTTCTTCAAAAGATTGAGTACAGATGTCATTGACTGAATTGTTTATTGCAGATATCCCATTGAAGAACGTACTTCAGTTTAGCATCAGTAGTTTTTTCTTATTTCACTAGCAGTAAGCCCTGAATCTGCACTGTCTATGCCTGTGAAAGGGTAATTCTTCTTGCTGTAGCTCGCCGGTAGTTTCTCAAATAGTGCCGCCAGTTCAGTGTTATTATAGATACCACTCAACCGTGCTAATTGAGTCTGGTTTTCTGCATCACTTCTTGAGGTTAATCGTTTGTATAACGAATCAACTAGTAAGATAATGTTATCAGTGTGTATTGGTTGAGTGTCTCTTATGTGGGAAAAAGTTCCCTCATGCTCATACACATATTTGTAGATCCACGAATAAATTGGTCCTGTAATAATTGTTACTTGTTGATATCCGTTACTGTTTTTATTATCAGTTGTAAGAACATCCTTATGATCTATTTCATTACTAATATAAGAGGCAGTCTGGAGTTGTATGTATGACAGATTGGTAGAGATAAGTATTCCGGTACTTATAATGCCAAACAAGACAATCGCAATGATAATCCCTGACGATACTACGGTCTCTTTTTTCCTAACATGAACTATATTTGGCACGTCATGAATCATCTTTGCTACCGAAATACACAATATTGGAATTATCAAAATAAAATGAAAATGATTTACCCACCCTACTAAATACAAAAGAGATAGGTATGGAATAATCCAAATTATACCAATAAATTCACGCCTGATTGTAAGATAAAGAATACCAATTGCTCCCAGAATAAATATTAGAGGATCAGACTTCAAGAAACTGAAACCTACATCGAAGAGTGTCTTATCTTCCGATTGTCTGTTTGTTGCTTGCCAAATCACTCCATCAAACCACTGGTCCAAATCTCCCGATAAAAGTGCATATGTTGGCCAAATAAGGGGTATTAATATTACCGGAATTAAGAACATGCCTATGGTTTTTAGCTCTTTTTTTGATAACAATTGTCTTCTTTCTGCCACTTGTAAAATTAAATAAACTAGCAAAGGGATCATTGTAAAAGACGGGATCTTTGTAAAAATAGCCAAACCTAACGAGATGCCTGAAAGAAGTGACAACATATTCACATAATTTGGACGTATCTTAGTTTCTAGTATCAGAAGGATAGAGGTTAAGATAAATGGTAACATAATGGAGTCTAATACAACTCGTCTAGTGTACCAGGTGGATGGCATAACTGCGAAAAGCAGAGACGAATATAATGCAATGGTTGGATTAAACCGTCTTTCGCCTATCTTGTAGATTAAGAATGTATCTATAATTGCGAATACTCCCATTGCTAATCTGGGCACGGAAAATAAACCTTCTATCGATGCACTATCAGGACTTGAGATTAAGCTCTGTGGATAATTTATTACTTTGAATATAGATGCCAAAACAATTTGGCCAAAAAAAGGGTGATCATAAGAACTTGTTGTATCTTGTGGATGGTCGAATTTGCTATCCGGATCATGAGGCCCTAAACCGTCAAGGGTGTGCAATGCCCTTCTTATATAGACCCCTTCATCGAGGTGAAAGGAAGGGAACTGGGCAGGATTCCACAAATGTGTGAACGCAGAAAGTACTAATGGTATTAGAATTAGAATGCGTTTATCAATGGGCATCTTTACCTAAGCACAACAATGGATTTTGCGATACTTAAAGTATGATAGTTGCCTCGATATTTTCACTAAAGATTATCTTCAACTACTTTGCAAGTCTATACGATTGAATTCGGAGACTTTTCTTGACGCCATCTCCACTTGACATTAATCTAATAAAAACTCAAGTCGCTAGGAACATTATTGTTTAGGTGATTTTTTATAATCCAACGGCAATGATCACTGCTTTTCAATCTTACTTTTGTCAGATAATAATTTTTGATAAACATTGAACAGCTTTTCTTCCATCAGAGTCCAATTATATTTTTCGAGGTATGCCTTACGACCATTATTACCATATAATTTTCTCAAACTGGGATCATCTCGTAATGTAACTATTGCACTTTTTATTTGATCGATATTATCATACTCGACTATAATCCCACATTTAGTATCATCAATTAGTTCCTGGGAAATATTAGTAATTACCGGAATGCCACACATCATTGCTTCTAAAATCTTATTTGCCATTCCATATTCGTATTGGCTTTGAAGCTTCAAATCATACAATGCAATCATGACATCTGAATCTGATTCTAAATTCAGCAGATTATTCCTATCTAAGAATCCTTTGTATTTTATATTGTCTATCTCGCTTATTCTTTCTTGTAAATTAGCATCTTTGATTTTACCTGTGATAACGAGTTCGGTATCTTGTAAACCAGATACAATATCACAAATTGCTTCAAGACCCCTCCCTTTTCTTATGGCTCCCGTAAATAGGATCTGAAACCGATTTGAGTTTGACTTTTGTTTCGACGAGACAATCAAATTTTCTTCTGGGCAATTCATGATGGTGATAGAATTTCTAGGCTTCTTGCTAAAGGAGAATAACATTTTATCTGAAACTGTTGTCAATACATCCGAAGTTTTTGCAAAATCTTCTTCGACTGAATTTACAATTGCATGCATGGTTTTAAGAAATATGTTTCTATTTTTAGGGATATAGGTCATTCCATATCTATCAAGTATATCAAAAACTAATTTCTTTCTAAACAACACCTTGTAAAGGAAGCAGGGCAGGATTGTCGAAAGATCGCAAGCGTGTACGGCTTTTGGTCTATGATAAACCAGTTTTGCAAAAACCCAAATCCAGAATATCGGAAAATATAATATCAAACGAACAGGACCGTATGGCTCAAAACCGTAAGGTGCCTTTAAATTGAATAACTGGAGGTTGCTTTCTTTGTAAAGTAACGGGTCAGACTTCCTGTTCCATCCAAGCCCTATTATAGAGTATCTCTTACCCAAGGACTTGATAATCTGTATAGCCCTTATTGAGGATTGATTAATTATTGGATCTGATTTGACCAGCATGATATCAGTCAATTTTTTCATTCCTAATCTTCAAACAAAACAAAGTATCAGATAAAAGGAGTGTAAAAACAGATAGCGGCAAACCATACTGTGGATGGTAATATCGAATAGTAATAGTCATTTGCCCTCTGGTACGATTCGATAAATTGATCCATGTATATATGAAACGACATATAGATATCCATCGTCACTAACCTCCAGGTCAGTTATACCTCCAAATCCCCTTCCAAGTATAACTTGGTCTAGTTCCGAAGTATCGTTTGCTATTCTATCTGTAAGCAATTCCTCAAGCAAAAATCCAGTTCTTGTTTGATTCAATTCAAAATGATAGAGAAACCCATTATGAATATCTCCTACGAATGGATCATTTGCATACTGGACCCCTAATTTATCAGATCCCAGAAATTTTATTGCAGTGGGACCATATCTTCCTTTCCACACAAACTCGGGAGCGCTGTATTCTCCTTTACCACCGAAATCAACTAATCCTTCAGGTTCAACGTACAACTCAGTTCCCCCACTACTCCCTTTTAGCTCCCAAACACCTTGGATTTTTTTCCAGCCGCTATTGAAACCGGGCTTTACAAGATTTATTTCATCACCATAATTAGGACCATTTTCGGTGTCCCATAGATTTCCCGTGACAGGATCAAATCCACTTCCAAAACTGTTCCTTATTCCATAGGCATAATACAAATTTAATGGAGATGTGCTTCCCAAAATGCCATCATGTACAGCTTCACCATCTTGAGTAATCCTCAGTATTCCGCCTGAACCATTTGGTTGCATTCCATCTGCAGCGTTCTGTGTTAAGGTATTAGGACGAGGTCGATCATCAACGTTATCAAGATCCCCTATTGTAAGGTAAATGTTCTGGTCTGGGCCAATTGTAAGTGATCCTCCATTGTGGTAAGGTCCAGGAGAATAAGGCAGATCTAATAGTAATTTAGGATTGATCAACTGATTATTTATGAATTCGTATCTGTAAAGTCTGTTTCCTATAGGGTTTCCACCATCAATTTCGGATTCAGTGTAATACAGAAATACATAGATACTTTCGGTATTCTTGGATACGGCAATTCCCAACAATCCTCTTTCACCTGCTCCGGCCGCTACACTTACATCAAGTAAGGGTGCCGGTTGAATAGTATTATTTGTTATTCTTTTTACCATACCGCTAAAGCGTTCCAATATCAGTACGTCATTGGAATCCAGAAAAGCCATTTGAGTAGGGCCTTCAATATTAGTGGCCACCACCTCGACTTTTAATTTAGGATCACTGAGAGTGGGTTGATTACAATCTTGTATTAAGCACAGGTTGGTGGGTATAGAGTAAACGATATTTCCCAATACGGGAATATTCACTACAAGTGCTACCAACAAGATAAGTAGGTACTTATGAGATGATGCAACACTAAAAATGAAGTTGTACAATGAATGATTCCACCAGATAAAAAGCATGTGCACCGTTATTTATTCGATGTTACCGCGATCAGAATAAGACGTAATTTCATACTCCTGCAATAATTGACAACATAAAACAATGATCAAGATCACGTGAACCTAATCTACAGTCTTTTTCACCATTAATTTATGTGAAAACGGTGTGAAACGGTGTTGAACCTAGAGACTTTTTACTAAATTGTTACTATGATAAGAACATTAGATATATTCCCCGTATGTTGTAAAGATGCAAAATTTGACTCATGTCAAGTTCTAAAATTTGGCGTAATCTTGAATATCATTGCCAGATTATTTTGATGGGACAGAATGTAGACATAACCATCAGGTGCAATCTCTATGTCGGTAATTTGTCCAAAACCACTTCCAAGAATAACTTGATTTAGCTCTGCGGTATTGTTTGCCACTCTGTCAGATAAATTCCCGTTGAGCAGCAATGATTTCCTGTCCATGCTTAAATTAAATTGATATAGGTATCCATTATTGGTATCACCTACAAATAAATCGTTATTGTATTCCTTTGGATATCTATCTGAATGAAGGAACTTCATCTGTGTAGGACCGACTGGATGATTCCAAACAAATTCTGGTGCACTATATTTTC
>JAICQW010000165.1 GCA_025937665.1 Nitrososphaeraceae archaeon
AAATAACTTAAAACCACACACGAACGTAGGAGCCTGCACGATCGGCGTGGTTGCGATTCCGGCTATCCGGTAGCCAAAACCTACTGTTCTTTTATATTATTTTAAACTTAGGCAAATACAAATTTGTTATAGTCTATGTTATTATAAAACTCACTCACTCACAATTTTCGGCCCTAGGGTAAATGAGTGATTCATTATCGATGATGAGGAATATACCTATGCCACAAAGCCATATTGTGGTGATTGTTGAGGGTGGTAAAGAAAACTGAGACTACAAGTTCAAATATCTGCTCTATCTATTGTTTATATCCGTTTTTAATTACATAGCGCCATATAATGGTCAATAACCAGCATCAGAAGAAGTTGTGGACATCGACATTCATTGTTTTTGTTACGATACTTTCGGTTGTCTCTATAGGGGGAGTCAGCGCGCAGCAACAAAGCGGAGTAATTCCCGTTCAACCTTCACAGAACGGAGGCTCAGAAATATCTTGTGGGCAAACTGTCCAAGGAAATGTTACACTCACAGCCAATCTCAACTGCAATGGCGACGGATTAATAGTAGGAGATGATGCCACAACCATTAATTTGAATGGTTTCGGTATTTATGGTCCAGGAGCAGATAATTCAAAAGTAGGAATCGGTATCACTGAAGACAATGTAGTAATAAATGGACCAGGAATTATAAGTGGATTTGAAGCCGGTGTCTTATTAACTGGTGCAAGTGAATTTGCCATTCATGCTTTGATATTACAGAATAATGAGATAGGTATCTTCCTAACGGGAGGTGACTCAATATCGGTCGAAGAGAACATAATCAGGAATAACAACATAGCCATAGCCTCCCATTCTGGGAGCGGAACCAGCATAGAGAGCAATCTAATGGACGCAAACGCACGAGCCGGAGTGACATTTGTAAATACCGATGAATCTGCAGTAAGCAGCAATAGCATCCAAGGAGCCCAGAATGGTATTTTCTTGGATGCACAAAGCAGTGGAAACACAATTCAACTAAATAACGCCAATGACAATGTTGTAGACTTAAATAACGCCAATGGAGAACCCCCCACAATCAACCAAAACACATTCTCTGACAACAACTGCCTAGTATCAGATCCTGGCGGTCTGTGTTTAAGAGGATAGAAGGTATATCCATCTTTCATTGTAAAGATGTCATGAGGAAGTCTTTTTGTAACGATTGTTTTTAAAATGGGTTAAGTAAGATGAGATAAACAATCGAAAATAATTACTGTTTAATTTATACAATTACTAGACCTGCACATATACCATTTTATCTTGAAGTTTGTTACCTAGTCCTCAGAAAGCATTTCATGATTAAAATAAAATATGCTTACCTAGACAGACAATATTACTTTTTAGTATACCCTATATCGTTGATTTTCAAACATGAAAGTTGATGACGAATGGATCTTGAGTATTCTTTATCTAAATTGTTAAAATGAAACCAACAAAAACAATGAGAACCTAATGAAAACTAACTTCGATTCTCCGTAGTTATTTTGATCCCATAGCGTCTTACAAATGAAATGAAATGCAGTGCTAATTCATCGAACGAATTTGAGCGTTTACTGTCCAAGTCTATCCATTTATTTTGCTTCTTAATTGAATCTGGAACTTTAAATGACAAAATTGTATCGTCTTGTCCAAAATGTTCAAAGTCCAACGCATATATCAATCTGGCATTCTTGTATACAATAGTCCAGTTGCCTTCTTTGCTATATCTTAAATGTTCCAGTTTGAGAAAGCTGACAGCATATTGATAAAAATCTGAAAGGATATCTTCTAAAATTATTTTCTTCTGCTCAATCGATACCTGCCCCGTGTTCTTCTGATGGATAATTTTAGCAGGGATGCCAGCGGCGAAAACTGATTGGGGGATATTTTTCGTTACCGTAGAACCACTTCCAATAGTCGCGTCCTTTTCAATTGTTACTCCTGGTAATACGGTGACATTCCAAGGCAACCAAGCATTATCTTTTATTTCAACGTCTGCAAACTTGTAGGGATTACCTTCTAAAACATTTTGCCAGGCACTATGTGTGAAGATAAGACAATATCCTCCTACACCAACATTCTCTCCAAGAGTTATTTTTCGAGTGGTATTGAGGTATGATCTGAAAAGGATTACAGAATCATTTCCGACTTCTAGGGCGCTTCTCTCGCTTTGCATTCCACCCACAAATACATCTCTGTCGATTATAACACGGTCACCAATGGACACTGATTTAAAGGAGTTAATTACTGTCCGTTCTTTAATTGTAGTTTTATTCCCTATTATGACGTTTCCATCCGAAATAATTTTACATCCGGTAAGTATAGCCCCAGATTTTACAACTATCTCTTTTGCTTTAATTTCCACATCTGTAAGGGTTGCATCTTTCTCTATGGAGGTATGGCTGGAACACAATTTAGAATTTTTTAACCTTGCGGATGAAGATATATTGCTCAATTATGATGACAATATGCTTAGCTGGTTAATCATTTTTGCTAGGTCAATGCCTCTGCATATTGTTACATCATCTCTGGATGTCAGATACTGCAAAATACTGGGGTACATTCTACCCCCAGTCATTTTCAAAACATTCTCATGCCAGATAAGTGTTACAATGTCTTTCTTCATTTTTTTGCATTGATCCAAGGTTTTTTCAAATAGTGCAACCAATTGAGATTCATTGATTTTCATATAGGTAAATAGATACGCATCCATTAGGGAGATGGGAAACTGTATTAGGTTTCCGACCTTGTAGAATCCCAGATCGTCCTTTGTAATTCTATCCTTAAATTTCTTGACAGAGGAGTCATAAACGAACCCTAAGGATTGCAACTTAGAGGCTAACCTGGAATCATTACACAAATAGTGTACCCGATTAGCAGTAATGGGATGCTTGGTAATTAACTCGAGCTGCTTTTTTTCATCATCTAGTTTTTCTAGACTGTTGACAGATTTTGGATCAGAATGTAATCCTATTTCCCATCCTCCGTTGATTAAGCAGCGGATATCGTCTTCGTAATCATTCAAAGAACCGTCCTCGTAAATGGTCCTGAAGAAAAATGTTGACTTGACACCATATTTATCCTCTATTGCCATATAGTCTGGGATATTATAATATGGATTTCTTGTTCTCAGATTATCAATCGTTACTTTATCGAAGCGTTCTTTTCTTTCAAGGATATGCTCTATTGGAGGTCCTTCTTTTCGCCAGTCAACGTCATGGCTCAGGAAAATATATTGCAAGCTAGATGAGGAATGCAGCATCATAATTAATATTTGTAACTCGCACACAAATCTGTCTCTCTTCCCCTTCTAGTAAGGCCATAAACCCACGGAGATTTTGTATTGCTAATACTTTATTACACAGTTACATTGAATAGGACAAGATGATAGATCATTTCGATGGTATTGTTTAATTATCATTTGATAGTTTTGTAAGTTTCTTCGATTTCGTGTTTGAGTCCTTCTAGCTCTTGCTTACTCCTAACTGTATGGTTAGCAGGAGTCTCAGTTCTACTCTTCTTTATAGAAACTATTAATCTATCATTTCTTGGTTGTACATCCAAAAAGGTTCGAAAGTTTAGCGATTTTGCATAGACTATTCTATGCGGTCTTATTTCCTCGATTACGTTACTCCCGAGCGATTTTACGAAATCTTGCAAGTCAAGTAATAATGCTTTTGCATTTTCCTCCAGTCCTGACAAATGGCTTTCAAATGAAATAGCTTCTGGCCTATCCGAATAAAATCCAAACTTACTCATGATTAAAATATGGTATTAAGACTATTTTAAGTAAGGTCATCCTTTTTTGAACGCTTGTCCACAAGACAAATAGTAGGGGCTAGTTTGAAATATTAATGTTGAATTGTAATCCGGACACAGTAATCAACAACATACCGTAGACATAGAACTTGATATATACCCCTTAGTGCCTTGTTAGTCATGGGAAAAGGAAATAGAATTCACGGCGTATCAGCCCTAATATTATCAGTAATTATCTTAAGCGTACTAACATATTACACACCAGTGGTTGAACCAGCAAGAGCACAAGAGGAAGATAGAAAACCATTCCTCTCTCCTGCGGTAACAACAATCTCTAGTGCCACTAACAGCATTAGTTCCGCAGGTCAGACAATACAAAATCAAACGGTGAGTTATTACGAGAATGCATCGGGTTATCTTGTCTATCCCTCGTCAGCTTCACCAAATAATACATCAGTATCTCCGGAGAAACTTCCTGCAATTATTATGATTCATGAAAATAGGGGACTGAATGACAATATCAAAAGTACAGCCGATATACTAGCAAAACAGGGATACGTTGTACTTGCGGTTGATCTGTTCCA
>JAICQW010000233.1 GCA_025937665.1 Nitrososphaeraceae archaeon
ATGATAATGTGAATATCGTCGCCGCTATATCCAATATAATGATCAATTAAGAGACTTCGTGCTTTATTGGCAACGTGTCTTTTTACAGTATCTACAAGCTCATCGCTTGGTCGGGTGTGGCCACCAATAGCACCAATGTCTGCTTTAATGGCTGTTAGAGTAACTCGCATATCGATTAAGTCAAGGTTAATGGAACCAAACTTAAGTTAAACCTTTCTTTCCCTAATAATCTGCTATTTCCTATGAGTTGAGAAGATAGGAAATGATATGATGATAGAACAAATGAAATTTGGAAGGATTCGATAAATCCAGACTCGGCTTGTTGAGGGAGAATATTAGCTGTAATCCGCATAATATCTGTACCTTTTTTCTACCTCATTATTTTTACCCAACAAAATCCCTTGAATCTCATTTTCTAATAAACCTCTTGCATAGTTCCTGAAATTATCAGCCTCAGGACTTTGTGGAAAAGCCTGCAGACTGTAATTAAAATGCCTCATATATTCGACTACTTTATTTCGAAATTCTTCTCTAGTCGGTTTTTTGTTTTGTGTCAGTTTAAACCAACTTGTGGCGCATGCCGTAGCGTAAATTTTTGCCAAGTCTTCAACTAGACGTTCAATCTCAAAATAATCAGGCACCGCAGATCAATCAGATTAATCAGTTCTCCACGACTTAAAATTATTGCGAATCAAATTTTTATTCATAACAAAGCATTGACTCAGGAAGGTAAATTGCTTTTAGTTCGCAAGACCGATGGTTTGTCGAATTCATATAGGATAAGGCACATTCTAGTCGACATGGAAACAATCTACAGACTCCGCGATATCATCTCCCATATGAGCAACCTTAAAGAGGAGTATTATTTGGAATTTCTGAATACAAGGAGCCTTGATGCTGGCATTATAAGGTTGGGTGAGGGACAGCTAGATAACCAGTCCACGCATTCTTTGGATGAAATATATTATGTCATTGAAGGCGAGGGCCTGATTAGCATTAATGGTAAGGATCACCAGATAAGTAATGGTTCGTTTGTCTTTGTTCCCGCGAATACTAGGCACAGGTTTCATGGAAACAAAGGAGAGCTGATAGTCCTATACATTTTTGCAAAAGGCTAATATTATTCCGTTTTATTGCGGTGGCCAGTCCAATGCAAAAGCTGACATTAGATATCCGATAGATATCTCTAGATCCGACAGATATTATTGGCTATGAGATGTGGGTTCGATTGCTGATACCAAATAAAATTCCAGATCAGAAAAAGCCATATCAGTTCTAGTTCTGCCCATGAGCAAATGTAAAAGACTTTGCGTTCTCCTTAACATTTTCTAAGGCTCTTGTCTAGGATGTTAGGAAAACTGGGCCAGTCTGTTCGTTCGCGATTCTTAAAAGCATAGGCTATCAACAATTTTAAAGCAAACTGGAGGCCCTATGCAAAGTAAGTAGTGGCATCATACCAACTGCAGTTACTGCGAAGTTACTACAGTGACTGCGCTGCAGTCTAATCCTTGAAAAAAACGACGAAGCACAATTTTCGGGCTAACTTCAACAACATAAAGAGAAAACTTGAAATCTGCCCTTCTTTTAAAAGACCATTAATGCCGATTACAGATGCTACCAAAAAACAAATAGCTCAACAGAGAAGGCTTTTCTTTAAGATTTGCTTTAAATGCGGAGCCAAAAACCACATCGCCGCTGAAAGGTGTAGAAAATGTCATAGTAACGCTTTACGTCTAAAGAACAGGACACTAGGAGCCAAAAAGTAAATCATGTAGGGATTTCCCACCACAATCCGGGTGAAAATAATGGGAAGCTTAAAATCCTTCCTCCATCTAATGGATTTGATTCACAATTTTTATGGCAAAGTACCCCAAGGTCGTCCTTAGCGCCGATCGCACACTAATGTCTCCTTACCGAGGCATATCACTAGCGTCATTCTTTGGTTGTGCGCCAGCAATTGATGTAAATAGAGACCACAGCTCAATTTGGTACCATATATTTGGTAATCAAGTCACTCCAAGGATGCTTTTTGACTTTATCTGTAATCCCATACCTCACACCAATGGTCTGGCTAATTATGCTCCCTACGGTCTCAGGAAGGTTGAGGCCGCTCTTGTCAGAGACGGATATAGTAGGGAGGATGTGGTTGTAGCACATCCAGACCATATTGAAAGATTCATTGGCCCTGGCACCGAAGTAGTAGGAACATATGAGATGGATCCACTTGGGATGGGTCCTGTGACTATGACATTCACATATGGGCGCAAGCAGATGTCGTTTGACGAATTTTACTCTAGGGACTTACACCTGAGAATAAAGGCAGCCAAGGAAAAGACCGGAAGCAATGCTAAGATTTTGGCCGGAGCATCCGGAACATGGCAATACAACTATGACCCGGCCAAAATAGAAGAGTACGGTTTGTACGGGATAGTTGAAGGTGACATGGGTGGCATAGGTCCTGAAATGGATGGAGCAGGAGGAAAGTTTTTTGATTCTCTTATAAACGGAGAGATGGAAATAGCTAATCCATTTAAGAAAAACAAGTTCAAAGTAGAGATCAAGGAATTTAACAGAGATAACCAACAATATCATGGAAGGTTTATCCACTGTTGGGAGGAGCCCTCAGTGGATGAAATCCCCACAATCATCAATCCAAGCATGCATGGTATGGTTGAAGTTATGAGGGGTTGTGGTCGTGGATGTAAATTCTGCGATGTAACACTCAGACCTTTAAGGTACTATCCGGTTGATAAGGTGCAAAAAGAAATTGAAATAAACATGAAATA
>JAICQW010000178.1 GCA_025937665.1 Nitrososphaeraceae archaeon
ATGCTGGGCCCATAGTTCAGCTTGGATAGAATGGCTGCCTGCGGAGCAGTTGGTCGAGGGTTCGAGTCCCTCTGGGCCCGCTTAAATTAAAAAACGTTCAAAATTTTATGACAAGATCGATATAGCTCTTTGGTTACATGCAAAGGTTCATCCGTTCCTTAGATCATTTAATTCTATATTGAGATTCACAGAGCCTATATTTTGAATATTTTTTCTGGTGAATCGTCAGAGCCCGGATGAGAAAGATAAGGGCTAGATACTTCCATTTAGAGGGGTTCTACTCTATGTGCAAGTGAGAGGATTATCACAATAATCCGGAGTCTCATTGATATCTTTATGGAATACGCAGTCTGATTACGGATACAGCGGACATCGAAAAAGTCTCGACGCGTAGAATCTAAGAAATGACCGTGCAAAGAGACCAACAACAATATTTACACCATAACTAACTATCCAGTTTTTTCTTATACTTTACTTATCACAACACATTGAGGAGATAATCGAAGAGAAGATCACATGAAGAGATTAACACTGATAACAAGCAGAATAATAGCAGCAGTGCCTTTGCTTCTACTACGATAAAGAAAAAAGGCTGCATGTGGGATATGGATCTAATCTATCCGTTAATCGATGTATTCTTGATTAATCTCATTTTAAAATACATAAATAACTTGATTAGCTGGCTCAATTAAGCATGATTCCAGATAATTTTAACTTATTTGTTAAGTCAAATCAAGATTAAAAAAATGAACAACCATCATCATCTTTATTTACTTTCCTTTATTATACTTCCATCCTTGGATGGGGCATTCTTAATTGATAATCTCCTTATAGGCATGACCGGATCAATAGGGGTTATATCATATTCAGAGTTTATCTTCCTCTTAAGAAAAAACATTGCAAAAAATATTAATGTAATTATGTCAAAAAATGCGACGAAATTTATTACTCCTTTTTCCATCAGGGTTCTTTCAGGTAATTTTGTCTTCACTGACACTTTTGACGAATCCGAAAAGATATTCGTTCCTCATCTTGAATTGGTTAGAAAATCTGACCTTTTTTTGATAATGCCAGCTACAGCCAACATCATTGGAAAACTTGCCAACGGAATATGTGATGATTTAATATCTACTTGTGCACTTTCAGCCAAAGTTCCTGTAGTATTAATACCGAATATGAATTCAGACATGTGGTTTAGTAAAGCAAATCAAAGAAATATCGCTTTGAACAAGGAATTAGGATATCACATAATAGAACCTAAAGAAGTTGGTATGAGTCATGGTGGTGCAGTAATAGATACGTTTTCTAAAAACCAAAGTGAAATTCCTATTTCAACAATAACATATGAGGAAATAGTTGCATTTATCAAAGAGCTCCTAACTACAAAGAAGGAGCAGTCTGATTTACATATAGCTGAGAAACATGACTGACTCGTACTGCATTTCAGTGAAGGACGTATGTTTTGCATATAATAAATCTAATCACATACTTCAAAATATATCGTTTGATTTGGAATATGGCAAAGTTTTGGGTTTTTTGGGATCAAATGGCGCAGGCAAGACTACGACAGTAAAAATTCTCTCAACCATCTTAAAGCCACAATCGGGAAGTGTTACGGTATTTGGTAAGGATACCTCAAAGTTCTCATATGAGATCAAGGGGCGAATTGGAGTAGTCTATCAGCATCCAAGTTTTGAAGAAAGCCTAACTGTAGAACGTGCACTGGATTTGTACGGTTTGCTATGGGATATAAAGAAGGAACAAAGGAAAATCAAAATAAAAGAATTGTTAGAAGAGTTCGATTTAGAAGAAATAAGAAATGCTCAGATGTCAGAGCTTTCCATAGGTCAGAAAAGAAGGGTTCAGGTTGCAAGAGAGTTTATACACGAAATGGATTTACTTTTTCTTGATGAACCAACTGTAGGATTAGATCCACATGCAAGGAGATTATTGTTGGACTATATAAAGACAAAAGTTCGCTCAGGGTTAACGGTGTTTTTTACGACTCATATTATGGAAGAAGCAGAATATTTATGCGATCAAATTGCAATAATAAGCAAAGGAAAAATAGTCACAATTGATACTCCTGCAGGCTTGAAACAAAAATATGGAGACGTGAAAACAATTGAAATAAGAATAGATTGTATAATAGATCAGTATATAAAAAGAATATTAGAAACTAGTAGTTCCAATATGTCTGATATATCGTTTCCAAAATCCAACATTATTAGGATTAATTCTATTGATGCTCAAGGTATAATGTCGAAAATGATTAATTCATTGTCTCTATCTGGAATTGGTGTTGAAAATGTTTCGATTAATTCACCATCATTAGAGGATGTTTTTCTTACTGTTATTCGAAGCAATACATAACTAAATTTTTATTTTTCTCATGACTGCAATTGCAATAACAGTTATACTTGCAGTAGATACAGCAGCAATCAATAGCTCATTGTTGACGTTTGAACCTAGAGCTCCAGATATTCCTGCCCTGGTTAGTTCCATGAAATATGTCATAGGATTGAACAGAAATACTGTACGTAATGGTTCAGGCACTGCATTTAGAGGATAAAAGGTTGCTGCTGCGAATGTAAAAAAGTAGTGTGTTCCGCCAAGTATTAAGTTGAATTGTTCACCACTCTTTGTTAGACATGAAAGAATGATCGATATACAACCAAAAAAGATCGATGTACAAATCAGCGCAAATAAGAAATAAGGTATAGTAAATAAATTGGGTTGGATATGTCCTACCATTGCAGGTGAGCCTATCAATCCAATTAAAGCTGCACTGCCCAGACCCAGAATAACAATAGTTAACAAATTGGAAATAACGTAATGTGTGATACTATATCTCATTGTAAAAATCTGTTGAAACATCCCATTTCGCTTGTCTTTCCAAATTATGCTTCCAGACACCTCGCTGGTATTCATAGCATTAAAAGTCGGCATCCCGATTGCGATAAAGGTGTAATAAGGCACTGTAAGATCACCTATTTCGATGGTCTGAGAACCCACTAGACTTGATAAGGAAAACCCGACTAGATATATCCAGCACGCAGGCCATATAAGCTGCCAGCTATAAGTTACCTTATCCACAGAGGTGAAAATATTTCTATATGTTAGCCTTGCTAGCGGATTCATTAGAAATCCTATGTATGGATGGTATTAAAGCGATATGTCATGTTGTATGAGCAAACATTCATGAAATAACTAACATTTAGGAAAAGAGGAGGAAATTGCACCATCATGCGGATAGTGCAATAATTGTAGGCAGCGCTCCTTAACGAAGATGTCTAACACGTGAGTACAATTTCGTATATCATATCTACTCCTTATTTAATGTGGCAACTATTAGATCTGATCTCAACATTTTCTTTTAGTAATTGAAAGAACCTTCAACATATCAATAATAATACTGATTAGTCATAATCGGATTTTTCACATATTCTTTATAGAATTTAGACAGTTTGGACTTCATTTTCGGTGTCTGCGGAGCTACATTGTTACTTCCATGTTGGAACAAAATTGAGTCTGATTTGCGGGTTCAGTGAGATGGAGCTGAAAGTAAAGATAATCGACAAATGGAAATTAGCCTGCCAGAAGTATGATAAATCGGAAGTATGCGGCACTACTAATGAAATATGCATTAAGCCCTGTATTGCTTCTCTCCATTTGTTATACTGATAATTGAAGGGTTGCTGAGCGCTTTTTGTGAGCGGCTTTCCTACTAGCACGGTTGGAAAGAAAAGATTGTGATAGGTCAGAAGAGGCAGTAGCCAAAGAGATCGAGATTATGTGGTACTGGAAGCATACCGATAAATCCTATCGCTATCCCCATTCCAATCCTACATATTTTTGATTTCGTTATTCCGAGTGACATCATATTCTTTGTATGGATGGTATTAAAGCGATATGTCATGTTGTATGAGCAAACATTCATGAAATAACTAACATTTAGGAAAAGAGGAGGAAATTGCA
>JAICQW010000164.1 GCA_025937665.1 Nitrososphaeraceae archaeon
ATTCCAGCGGATAATGTAGACAACTTGAAGAACTTTTATGGTTCATTGTTTGGCTGGGAATTTGAGAGAGGAGAAACACAAGGCTATTACATGATCAAAAATGCTGGAATAAGTGGAGCATTAGCGCAGAAAGAAAATCCACAGCAGATATCAACACAGTTTGTAACTGTTGAATCTATAGAAGACTATATCAGCAAAGCAAAACACCTAGGAGCAAGGGTTGTAAAAGACAAACAGGAAATATCAGAAGGTTATTATGCAGTATTAGAAGATCCACAGAAAAATACATTTGGAATATGGCAGGAAAAATAAACTAACGATCAAATGGAGCAGAGACTTCACCCTTAATTTCTGTAAATGATTTTAGTCGAGTGTGTTCATCTTACATCTCTTATGTGGTCTTACAATAACTGAAATCAGAGAATAACCATTGCTACGACTGAGCTAAACAGGACGATTTTTTAACTTTAGGATTATTTGGGGTTAGGATTCGGTATAAGAATAGGTTACCCGTGTATCAATAACAGCATACCCCATACGTCTCCGTCTACCTTCAGACTAGCATCTTACTCTGAGAACAAATTGGTCCAAACTGTAAAAGGTAACCTGTATCATCTAGCACAAATTCTAAAGTATAACGTTAAGAATAACTTGCTATTCTTCCGAATTAGCTCGGACCTCATCCCTTTTGCATCCCACCCAATCTGCAAATTGGATTGGCGTGCGCTATTTCAATCAGAACTTGAACAAATAGGCGACTACATCAAGCAACATGATATCCGGATTTCTATGCATCCTGATCAGTTCGTTATTCTTAATTCTCCTAATGATGTAATCCTTAAAAACAGTATTAACGAACTAACATACCACTGCAAAATTTTAGATACCATGCGTCTGGATGCCACAGCTAAGGTGCAAATACATGTGGGAGGAGCCTACGGAAACAAGGTGAAGGCAATAGATCGCTTTGTTAATACATATAATAATGATAGCCTGATTGACGACGTAATTAAAAGAAGACTCGTAATTGAAAATGATGATCGTCTTTTTAACATAATGGATTGCCTTAGCATCAATAAGCATACAGGTATTCCAATTGTCTTTGATTGTTTTCACCATGAATTGTATTGTAATGGAGAGCCATTGAAAGTTGCTCTTTGTGGAGCATTGTTGACGTGGAATAAGGATATAGACGGATCTCCAATGGTTGACTATAGTAGTAGTAATAATAAAGCAGGTAGAAAGGACGGCAAAAGCAGAAAGGGTAAACATGCAGAAACAATTAACGCAATACTATTCAAAAAGTTCTTAGAAGAAACAGAAGGCCTGGATTTTGATATAATACTTGAAATAAAAGACAAGGAAAAAAGTGCACTAAAGGGGTTGAAAAAACTCAAAGAGTTTGGAAATTAAACAAGGGAGTCAGAGCAGAAAATGAGGATCACGTAGGACATTTGATGAAAGAAACGGATGACAAGATAGTAGTATTTGGCGACCACAACTTTAGGCATGATATTCCGAAATCAAAGATAATAGCTGTTGGAAGAAACGTAATTTTGGATATGAACTTTCCTGAAATATTAAGAAAGATACACGATAGAAGGAGGGAAATATATTAAAATGATTAAAACAAACAGTAAGTTTAAGCAGTAATTCTGCAACAGTGATCCTTTACGAAAAACTAAGCCTATGCCTTCCAGACTTGATTATAGAATTTTTAACTTTTGTGCTACGTGTAATTTAAAGTTCACAAAAGAGGTTTTAAGATGTCCTGATTGTAAACAGAAGGTAAGAGTAAAGCCTTGGCATCGTTCAAAGATTACTGAACACAAAAGATTGTAACAACGCCCACACACAATGTGGGTAACGAATAAATATTTCTCTGACAGGGGAAGTCACAGCCATTTCAATGCGGGCGCCCGCTCTGGTATATATGCAAGCTTATGAGTCTTTGTATACCAGGGTCACGTTCTGGCACCTAATGTATTAATAATCTTGTCTGCTAATCTTTGGCCTTTTGGTCCATCGTTCTCCCTAATCAAATACTCGTTTATGATTTCTTTCCTCAGTATATTGTTAAAGTCAGAACCACTCAGAGTCTGCCCCTTAGTTTGTTGCAAAGTATCTAGAACAACTTTATTGACATAGGCGGGCCGATTATTATTTAATTCAAAAAGCAAACTCACGGTTACCGGAGACTTAAAGTAAGCTGATAATCCTACTCCAAATCTATCCTGAAGTTTCTTTGTAAATGCATTGAGCTCTGCTATGGCCATTACTGTTTCCACCTCTACAATTCTAGGGTCTTTACCTGCGGCAAAAAATCTGTCAGGCCAGTTCGCGAAGCGAAGGTTTTTTGGATCACTTACCCCCAGGATCCCAGGTACAGGTTTGTCCTTTCCAAATTTGTATTGGCCACCCAATTCTATCCCATACTCTTTGAAAGCATTGGGTGCTCTCTCAATCAACCTCTGAAATTCTCCATATCGTAAGGTCCATTGCATAAATCCAAAACTAACGACTGCACTATCCCAGGTATTAACCGACTGTAGTTGGCCTCCAGTTTCAACGCTAGCAACACCTTTCAATACGGCGATTTGTTCGTCGGTGATGCCAATTTTTCCATTTGCCTTGAGCTGCAATAGAGCATTCTCTAAAGAACCTCCTCCATACCCTGCATAGCCGAGAAGAACTCCATTCTTATTGTAGACAGGTTTTGTCTGTCCCGAGGGTATTGGTTTTACCAGACCCTCCTGCGCTGGTGGCTGCTGCTGAATTGGTGGCTGCTGCTGAATTGGTGGCTGCTGCTGAACTGGTGGCTGCTGCTGAATTGGTGGCTGCTGCTGAACTGGTGGCTGCTGCTGAACTGGTGGCACGGCCGTTGATGATGTAACGAGTCTGCAAATTACCTCCCAAGTTCTTGGTCCTACAACGCCATCCACTAGGTCTAGACCGTTCTCATTTTGAAATGTCTTGACCGCGTTCTCTGTAAATCGCCCAAATTTTCCATCGGTTCCGTCCTGTCCAAGTAGGTAGCCATATCCGAGTTGTGTCAAGTAGCGCTGCAATTCTTCAACCTTTGGCCCAGAAGACTGCAGTCGAAGTACCGGAGAATTTGGATCGCACATGCCGGGTGATGCTCCTTGTATGGGTTGAAAGCTCGCGTAAGACTGATGAGATGTTGAAACCCCGATCTGAGCTGCAGAAACAAGAACAATTGAAAACATCACTGCTGTTATTGTTCGCCACAAAGGAGACCCTTTCCAATGATTGTTATTGGCTTTTATCCCTAGGTAATGAAATGAAAACTCTAGCATACAGAATCGTAATGGTCGCCTCTACAAATAGTTATAGTAAAGTTTAAAAACTAAAATTAAAGTTCGATGATGTACATACATATCGGAACCTACTTTTAGCACCGATATCGGCACGGATACCTCCGAACCCGAATAAAGGGTCTCGTGAGGATAAATAGTGAAATCTAAAGAACCTCCTAGAGACCATTACCAGGTTCAAAATGAACAAGAACATGAAGAGTTCACTACAGTTTGTTTGTGTATGATATCAGTTCCCTACTGAAGAGTCATATTTTATACGATCGAGGAAAAGGAACTTTTAGAGGATTATTTGAAAGCCGTTCCTGTACTTACAATAGGCAGTGAACACCGACTTGAAAACAGGATTAAGAAAATTGAGGAAGAAACAAGAAACAGTGATGCTAATATTAAATCCCATCTGTACAAAAAGAACAGACAGACTGTATTAACTGAAGGAAATTCATCAAAAAATACTGATGCAACTGCGGCTCTAGCCGATTAGTGACAAACTCATAAAGAATAGATGTTGAAAAAGGACAGACCCACATCATAGAAAATCGCGTGAGAAATAATCCAACCTAGAATATGTATATCTGTATGTATATCTATTTATTTAATACCCTTCTGACCTTTGGTAACGCCAAGGCAAATCCTACATGTATACAATCAGAGCTATTGTTAGATAGGCATCCTAGGCGGAAATTATCAGGTGAAGTGAACAAAAGAGCATCGGGCAGATGGATAAATAACGCTTCAAATCTTCCCAGGTTTTCGGTGTATTCAATAGGCAGTTGCCTTCATTTATTCGGTCGAGATGGTTTTCCGAAAAGATTAGATTTGAACATAAATACACGTTTGAACTGTTATTGTCGTCCTGGGAATTTTGATTTAAATATAGAGAGATACTCAAGCTCATATGGCAAAATCTCAACCAATCCTTATTATGTTGAATATACTAACTCCTAATTTGTAATTATTCATATTTCAAAAAGTGACTACAAAAGTATGTAATGGTTGATGTTCAATTTGCTAGACCTTCTTTGTATAAAGG
>JAICQW010000192.1 GCA_025937665.1 Nitrososphaeraceae archaeon
TATTACAAGGAACATCGGGTACCAACTTTTTAGTCTACTAGCTCGATTTTAGTAAAACATCCATTGCATTCCAGAATCAAAACCCCTTTTTTCTTAGATAAAACTGTGAATTTTTTACTTCCACATTCTTTACATATTGGACATGATCTTTTTGGATTTGACATGAGGTATTATTTACGTATTCGTTTAATGACTATTTAACGTCAGGATATTGTCTGATTTCTCCAGTGCCATCCTTCTGAGTTTCAAAGAGAACCTTTATTCTCTGCACTCCACCAATTTCCAAAATAATTTTGCAAACTGCACTTGGTACAAAGTCTCTCCACTTCTTATTCATGACAATGTTCATTCTGATGTTAGTACCATTACATTCATTCTTATTGTAGAATTTTGGAGTATGAACTTTAAAATTCTCAGAACTATGAGTCAAGAGCTCTTGGACAAATTTGTTACCAGAATATATGGAATCAAATTTGGGTAGCATCGATTTTAGATGCTCAACCCAGATTGCATTATTTTCCAAATTCAAAATTGGCAATATATAGACTCTACTGAGTTCAATCTTTGATTCGACCATAGAACTATGAATAAAGTAAATTCGCTCACCAGCAGTAAACGGATTTGAAAATGTATAGTTAAATTGGGAACTTCCTACTGCAATTATTAATTCTTCACATTCATTTAATATTTGGCGCGCAAGTTTCAAATGCCCATTGTGGAAGGGCTGAAACCTTCCTATCATTAGTCCACAAGACAATTCTATCTATTATTCAATTTATTTACTTGCTCTTTTATTTTGTCATTGTCTACTTTCTTGAAGATTGGTTCAATATTTCCTAGTTTGTGACCCGGATTCAGGAGGATTGTTCCGATTGAATCCCAATCTTGTTCATGAATGTTACCTTCTAATGATAATTGTTTCCAAATTTGATCAGCAGAGAATGGAACGAACGGGGCAAGTAAGATTGACAGCGATCGAACAGCGTTAATTGAAACATAAAGTGTAGAGCCAGATTGTTCCGGGTCTTTCCAGGGTTGTTTTCTCTGAAAATATTGATTGAAAACTGAAGAAAAAGACAAAATACCCTTTAATGCCTTGTCAATTTCGTTACTTGAAATAAAATCGCCAACTGTTTTTCCAATAATCTTCATTTCTGTTAATGCCTTTTTGTCAAGCTCATCATATTCCTTCGGGTTAGGGATAACATTATCAAAATTTTTCTTGATAAAGGTCAATGTCCTGTTTACAAAATTACCAATATTGGCTATTAATTCATTGTTTATCTTTTTCTCAAAATCGTTCCAATCAAAATTAGTGTCATCCTGGGAATAATTGCAAATTGACGCTATGTAGAAGCGCAGGTAATCCGGGTGAAAAAGTTCTACAAATTCCCTTAATCCGATATACCAATTTCTGCTTTTTGAAATTTTATTATTCTGAAGCATTAGGTGTCCACGTGTTGGTATGAAATCTGGTAATTTGTATTCCTTATCTATGCCTATTCTAATTGCAGGCAAAAACAAATAGTGGTGATACACAATATCTTTTCCAATGAAATGGTATATTTTCGAATTATTCCACTTTTCCCTTGCCTTGTTGATATCTCCCAAGTGTTCAATGAATGATGATATATAACATAAATGATTATCAAACCACCCATAGAAAACTTTGTCTTTTTGTTCATTACCTTCAACAGGAATGTTAACACCCCAGTGAATGTCTCTTGTTATATCCCAATCCTGTAATCCTTCTACTATCCAATTGAGCACATATTTTTTCACATCATGTTGGAGGAATTTATTTTCATTCAACCAGCCTTCAAGAACGTCCTCAAAATTAGAGAGCTTGAAAAAATAATGATTGCTTTCTTTCCGAATAGGAGGAAGTCCACAAATAGCACATTTGGGATCCAATATTTTTTCTGGTATTCTTCCACACTTCTCACAAAGGTCCGAATATTGACCCATGGCTCCGCAATAAGGACACTTGCCTACTACGTAACGATCAGGTAAAAACTTCAGGTCTTTTTCACAATAGTACTGAACAACCACTTTCTGGTAGATTAGATCCTTTTTTCTCAAAATATTAAAGACATACTGAACAAATTTTCTATTTGTTTGAGAGCTCGTTTGCGAGAAAGAATCAAAGAATATTCCAGCAGAGTTAAAATCTTCGATGTCCTTGTCATGCCAGTATTTAACATAATCTTCAGGCTTTATTTTCTTTTTTTCAGTCTCTATAAGGACTGGCGTTCCGAAATCATCTGATGCACACAAATAGTATACCTCTATTTGATTTAGTTTTAGGTATCTCCGGAAGATATCTGCTGGAAGATAAGTAGATGATATATGACCAAGATGGATTTCTCCATTTGCATATGGTAGAGCACTTGTTATTATTACGGGCCCTGATTTGGAGTCAAGCACAGCAAAAACATTGATGATAACAGGGAATTAAAACTATCTGAAAAAATCAATTACACATGAATTGTTAATTCATCTATGTTAACTTCAAAGTTATGACCAACCAGTTATAACATATTGATTTGGTGTACAGCTAGATGAAAAATTTGAAACTTATTGACAGTGGAAGAAAGTCGTGGGAATGGGCATCTTCTCATATGGGCATTATGAGCGCAATTGTAAATGAACACATTAGCTACAAGCCACTAAAGGATGTAAGATTGGCACTTTCACTACACATTACAAAAGAAACTTCAGTGCTTGTAATGGCCGCAATTAGTCTCGGTTGCAAAGTTTCATTATGCTCAGCAAATCCACTGTCAGTACAGGAGGATATAGTTGCATTTCTCTCGTCAGCAGGAGTCAAAGTATATGCATGGAAAGATGAAACTGAACGCGAATATTCAGACAACTTGAAACAGGTATTAGAATATCATCCTCAAATACTTACCGACGATGGATCAAATCTTCATGTTATGGCTCATAAGAGTAAAACACTTGGTATTTTGGGTGGAACGGAGGAAACTACATCAGGAATAACAAGACTAAAAGCACTCGAAAAAAACGGAAAACTCCAATATCCAGTTATTGGTGTAAATGAAGCTCGTACAAAACATTTATTTGACAATCGATATGGAACAGGTCAAAGTACATTAACCGGTATTATCAGGATAACGAACGTTCTGATCGCGGGTAAACATATAGTTGTCTGTGGATACGGGAATGTCGGTAGAGGAGTTGCGGCAAGATCTAGGGGAATGGGAGCTATTGTTACTGTTGTTGAGGTTGATGCACTTAAGGCGTTAGAAGCATATATGGATGGATATTATGTAAAAAAAATTGATCAAGTTGTACAGAACGGGGATATTTTTATTACATGCACTGGACAGAGGCATGTAATCACGGTAAAACATTTCAGAAGAATGAAGAATGGGGCGATACTCGCAAATGCAGGACACTTTGATAATGAAATAGATGTAGAGAAACTAGTTTCAAATTCAGATGGAAACCATTCCATTAGGGAATATTTAGATTGTTTCCATATGAATGGAAGAAAAATTTTCCTGCTATCTAAGGGCAGGGTTGTTAATCTAGTAGGCGGAGAAGGTAACCCTCCGGAAGTGATGGCAATGTCATTTGCTAATCAGCTACTCTCCATAATACACATTTTTCAGAATCATAAGAAAATGAAAAAGAAAGTTTTTTCTGTGCCTGAA
>JAICQW010000028.1 GCA_025937665.1 Nitrososphaeraceae archaeon
GATTGTCCCCAAGAACTTAGATATTCTATTGTAAAATCATAATCATGAAGTGTACCAAGAATATCTTGAAGTTTTTGGAGAGCTTTTCTTGTTTTCAACACATTGTTTTTATCTTCTGGTAACAATTCCAATAGATATCTTAACTTCTTACAGGAAATCCTTAGATCATGTAATTCTTCTAGTTTCGCCTGATTTGTGAGGACAGCAGGAAAAGTTGATTCTATCCTGGATATCAATCTTGATATCATTTTATAGTATCTTTTTTGCATCTCTTTTTCTGTGACACCGATTTTATCTACGATTCTAGTTGTATCAGTACTATTTAAGGAACGTCCCATTGTCTTTGCGCGTTCTAAAGTTGCATCTCTTGATGCTTTCACACCTTCAATTACTCGAATCCTCTGAGCATTTGAAGGGTATTTTTGTAACTTTTCGTAGATAACATCTAAATCTCTAATTTCGCTATTGACCTTAAAAAATTCCTTGGCCTTCAAAACGTAATCAGATAGTGATGATGCGGTCCTATTTTTCTTCGACAATATGAGATAAGTAGCATCGAGTCGTCTGATAGAAGTTCGAACATCATGAATCTGCTTTGCGTTTGGAGTCTTCATGTATTTACTGACCCGAATATTGACCCTTTGAAGATTCTCACTTAAACTGGTCAGGAAGGGTAGCAGATATAGCATATCATTCTAAAGTTAATGTTATTTGTTTATTAGCTTTCTTAGATTTCCCAAGTTGATTTCATGTTTCGTTGCGTATATCATACTAAATATAACCAGTTAATTACCACATTAGAGGATATAAGAATATGATTTGAGTTTTTGTTGATATACTATATTTTCACTTTAGTTAACATACATCTATGTTTTCACATTGTATATAGTCTTATTGTGCGGATATACAATATATTTCACAGCTTCCAAGTCTAAGCCATAAGATGGGTCGATGGTTGTTTATTTTCATTACAACCAGTGACTCCATCATTTTTTCTTTCCCTCTAATAACCATTAACGTCATGTAATAATAATTCAAACGTTATCATTATTATGATCATACTACTTTCTGTCGTAAGTCTTCACCAATCTATAAATTATTTTCAATATTCACTAAAAGAACTATCAAGTTTCTATGTACTTTGAATACGACTCATTCTAGTTTCACTCTAAGTATTTTGCTTTAAAACTCTGAGAACTGGTG
Source organism: Nitrososphaeraceae archaeon (assembly GCA_025937665.1). Taxonomy (GTDB): domain Archaea; phylum Thermoproteota; class Nitrososphaeria; order Nitrososphaerales; family Nitrososphaeraceae; genus TA-21. Next base: position 1,204 of record JAICQW010000028.1, read on the forward strand.
GAATTTTTTAATCTTGGACCCGCAGGGAATCGATAGGGTTGTGACTAATATAAATAACTTGTTACTCATAAAATAGTATGAGTTCCAAGGCAAGAGGTACAAAGGCGAAGACAAAAGCAAAGGCAAGAGGTACAAAGGCGAAGACAAAAGCAAAGGCAAGAGGTACAAAGGCGAAGACAAAAGCAAAGGCAAGAGGTACAAAGGCGAAGACAAAAGCAAGGAATACGCGCAAAGAAAAAGGAGGTAAGGGGTCAGGTAAGATACAAGCCGGTACGGTATTAGGAGTAGAAAAAGGAGGCAAGACTTTGGGGAAATTAGAGTTAGGAACAAACCTAGGAGTGAAAAAGAATGATAAAGGATCTGGCAAAATACATGCCGATGCGCAAGTGGGATTAGAAAGCGACTCTTTGAATGAGGTAAAAGATGCCACCAGTGATACTTTTGATGATATAAAATCAGGAATAAAGGCAGCTAAAAGAAAAATATCCGAACATTTCTAATACAGACGGCCGGTATCAACAATATAGAGCACGTAAGAATTTATAATTTGGTACAGCCGGTATTGAAAATATTTAACCGATAAATATCTTAAAGAATTGTAATATTCAATGCAGGGAAGATGTGACGCATGTGGAACGGAAAACGTTGAATTACAGCAAAAGAACATCCAGGGACAAGACAAAAACATTTGTGCTAACTGTGCTAAACAATAAACGTATTTTGCTGTCCTCCTATTTTTTTATTTAATGATTCTAATTTCCAGTTAGTCTTGATGTGTATATTGACCTCCATATAAAAGATCATAGCGATGTACAGATGACTGGATGAATTAGCTCAGGGTGGTAACGCTACGAGAGATAGGGCATAATCTTGTGAATAGTAAATTAAAATTTTTATTTAAAGACTATAGTATGGTTCTTACAAGATGAGTAACAATAATTATGAAAAGCTTGGTGTCTTTTATCTAGGAAAAAGGTATGATATTTCTAACAAAAAAACCAGTAATGATGAGTTGATTCTATATGATTCAAAGGATCTAACTACCCATGCAGTTTGCGTTGGGATGACTGGTAGCGGAAAAACGGGCCTTGGCATTGTTGTTTTGGAAGAGGCCATCATTGATGGAATTCCAGCAATTATTATCGATCCAAAGGGGGATATGGGAAACATGCTTCTTACTTTTCCTGACATGACAGGTGAGAATTTTGAAGCTTGGATAAATCCAGCTGATGCCTCTGACAAAGGGTCGATAAAAGAGCATGCAAAACAAGAGGCCGAAAAATGGAAGAAAGGTTTAGCTGAGTGGAATCAAGATGGTGCACGTATCAAGCGACTTCGTGAATCAGCAGATTTTGTAATCTATACTCCCGGTAGCAATTCAGGAATCCCAGTCTCAATTCTAAAATCATTTGAAATACCACCTAAGGAGATAATGCAAGATAGCGAAACCCTTAGAGATAAGATATCGAGTATTGCTACCAGTCTTTTATCATTAGTTGGAATCGATGCAAATCCGATTGAAAGTCGGGAGCACATTCTCATATCTTCAATCATTGAATATTCATGGAAGAATGGAAAGAATCTTGACATTCCTTCTATAATACAATATATCCAGTTACCCCCAGTAAGTAAAATAGGTGTACTGGACACGGAAACATTTTTCCCTGCAAAAGAAAGGTTTTCCTTAATTACATCTCTAAATAACCTACTTGCCTCATCTGGTTTTTCCGCCTGGATGGAAGGTGACTCATTAGATATCCAAAATTTACTTTATGGCACAAAGGGGAAATCCAAAGTATCTATATTTTCAATATCACATTTGAATGATAAGGAAAGAATGTTCTTTGTATCGCTGTTACTAAACCAATTACTAGGATGGCTACGTTCTCAATCAGGAACCACGAGCCTGCGAGCAATCTTGTATATGGATGAAATATTTGGCTATTTTCCCCCTGTTGCCAACCCTCCATCAAAAACACCGCTATTGACATTGCTCAAGCAAGCAAGGGCCTTTGGACTTGGAATCATCCTAGCTACTCAGAATCCGGTAGATTTGGATTATAAGGGATTATCAAATACAGGAACATGGTTTATTGGTCGTCTTCAAACTGAAAAAGATAAGGAACGAGTCTTGGACGGATTAGAAGGAGCTTCACAGACTCTTGGAAAATCTTTTGAGCGAAAGGAAATTGACAAAATATTATCAGCACTGGATAAAAGAATCTTTGTTATGTCAAACGCGCATGAAGATGGACTGGAAATATTTCAAACAAGAATGGCAATGTCGTATTTAAGAGGTCCCTTGATTAGAGATCAGATTAAGGTCCTAATGGATCCATTAAGAAAAAGCCATGAATCTTTAGAGTCACAACCCGAAACTGTATCTTCAGCATCTTCATCTGATAGGACCAATAGGAAGGAAAAAACAAATTCGAAACTCTTAAAATCTGATATCTCAGGCAATACTGATTTCAATCAACCCGGACAGAGGCCAACTATCCCTCCCAATATATCTCAATACTTTATTCCTATTAAGAATAATGATTCAGATATGGAGAACATGGTCTATCATCCTTATATTTTAGGAGGAGCAAGTTTAACTTTCTCTGACAAGCAAGTGGGACTGGAGCTTGTAAAGGATGTACTTTTCGTTACTCCAGTAACAAATGATGCTGTTTCAGTTGACTGGCAAAATGCTCAGGAGATTGGTTTGAAATTTTCCGAGATTTCAAAGGATCCTGCCACAGAAAACTCTCTTTTTGTACATCCGCCATCTGTAATTAACAAGATTGAAAAATATGATGATTGGAAAAAAGATTTCAAAGCGTGGCTTTCTCAGAATAGCAAGCTAACTCTGTATAAGGATCCCCTTACACAAAGTCTTTCTCGTGCCGGAGAATCCGAAAAAGATTTTCGTCTTAGAATAGGTCAGAAAGTAAGAGAAAATCGGGATGAATCAGCAGAAAAATTACGTAAAAAGTATGCTCCAAGATTGGCCGCTATTCAAGAAAAGATTAACCGGGCCAAACAAAAAATGAACCAGGAAAATGACCAGGTAAAACAACAAAATGTACAAACTGCAATTTCTATTGGTACATCTCTATTGGGAGCATTCATGGGAAGAAGAAGAACTTCTAGTTTCGCCAGAGGTATTGGAAGGTCAATGAAAGAAAGAAAGGATGTGCAATACGCCAAAGAGTCTTTAGAATCATTAAATCAACAGTTGTTAAATGTTCAGTCAGAGTTTGATTCGGAGGTGGCCTCTCTAAATACAAAAACAAATCAACAGGACGCTCTTGAGACTGTTTTGTTTAAACCAAACAAGAATGATATTTCTGTAAAATTGCTTTCCTTGGTTTGGTATCCTTTGGGTCAGGATTCTTTTTCAAAATAGCGCATGGTAAAGCGAAAGACATCATCCTTTTTATTTAGATTGTTGGCATTGCAATGAATCGACTGTTTGATGTGTGTCAGGTTCAATAAACCAAGCAAGCCTAATACAGGTTGCTTGTCGGCGTGACCATTATGAATATATGCCTATCTGGGCTAAATTTTCGGGCGAATAAAATTGAAAGCGGCTGTTTATAGAGATCATAGTAAGGATCCCCGGCAGGTAGTAAAAATCGAAGATATCGATATACCAAAACCCAAATCCAATGGCGTTTTGATGAAAGTCGAGGCAGCTTCGTACAACTATAATGACCTCTGGGGTATCTGGGGTGAACCAATCAAGGTTCCAATGCCTCACATATCGGGAAGCGATGCGGCAGGAACAGTTGTCGAAGTCGGAGACAATGTCACAACAAACATCAAAGTTGGAGACAGGGTGGTGGTGCATCCAAACTTGACATGCAGAATATGTAACCAATGCATAGGTGGTCAGGAATATGATTGTAGGAGTAGAATGGTATGGGGGTTTCAGACAGGTCCGCTCTGGGGGGCTTTTGCTCAGTATGCTCACATGCCAGAAGTAAACGTAGTCAAGATTCCAGACAATGTGTCGTTCAACGACGCCGCAGCGATTTCAATGGTGGGCATGACTTCATGGCATATGCTTGTTACCCGAGCCGATATACAGCCCGGACAGACAGTTCTAATTATGGGTGGAGGTAGTGGTATGGGAATAGCTGGTATTCAGATCGCCAAATTATACAATTGTAATGTCATTGCGACAGCTGGAAATAAGGAAAAGATGAACAAGTGTTTGCAATTAGGCGCTGACTTTGTAGTAAATCACAGGGAATCAGACTGGCATAACAAGGTACGTCAGATAACTAACAAACAGGGAGTGGATGTTGTTTACGAGCATATTGGAAAATCTGTTTTTCAACAGGAACTGACTCTATTGAAGATGGGCGGCACCCTTGTATCTACAGGCGCTACTACCGGATATGATTCTACTATTGATTTAAGATATCTGTTTTTCAGAGGAGTGAATTTATTGGGTGCAACGCAGGGAACTAAAGCCGGATTAGAAGAAGTAATCCGATGGGTAAGTAAAGGAAAAATAAAACCTGTGATAGATACTATTCTGCCTTTTAGCAGAATGGTTGAAGGACACATAAAAATGGCCGATTCCCAGCTGTTTGGAAAAATATTAACTACTCCGCAGAAACTCTAATAGGTTATTTAGAAATGAGTTTCAAATTTGGAACCGCAATAAATTGCATTGACGGAAGAGCCCAAGAGCCTGTAATAGACTTTATGAAGCACAAATATGGAATTGACGGTGTTGATATGGTCACCTTCCCAGGAGTGGATGGTGTCATGTCTTCAGGAATTTCAGACGCGATCGTGTTAATTCGTAATGCAGTTTCAATATCAATTGAGAAACACGGTTCACGAATAATAGCAGTCATAGGACATTTTGATTGTGCAGGCAACCCTGGAAACAGAGAACATCATTATGCAAATATTGGTAAGGCAGTACAACAAGTTTCTTCATGGAAATTTGATGCAGAAATTGTTGGATTGTATGTCAATGATAAACGACAGATAGAGGAAGTAACGTGATTACACTGTTCACTGGTGTATATTTACTGAAATCTAGTTAGGAAGTAGCAGCAAATAGGAAATTTAGCTACTGGTGGTTAAGACTGGAAAATCTTCACAAGTAAAATTATTCAGTAGTTTTACCATCAAATTCTGCCTCGTTCTCTTCGGCTTCCTTTTTAGTAGGTCGTAATATACCGTCCTTATGATGAGGAGGAGCGTAAAGAGTATACATTTTCAAATCTGTATTGGCGTCAACATTGATAATATTGTGTTTTGAGCCGGTTGGAATTACTATTGCGTCACCATCCGTAATTTCGTATTCATTGCCATCAATGATGCATTTTCCGTGTCCACTTTCAATACGAAAGAATTGATCATTTTCATCGTGAACTTCTTCTCCAATTTCTTCTCCAGGTTGTAGAGTCATAAGTACAAGTTGAATATGTTTTGAGGTATACAATACCTTCCTAAAGTTTTTGTTATCTATTGTTTCCTTTTCAATGTTTGTTTTATGTCCTTTCAATGTTTTCTATGTGATAAAGTTACTATTAAGAATTTTATGAGTTATTTTAGATGTTTGGTTTTAAGTATCTATTTACTAAATATTGATATTAAAGATATGACAACTTAGAGACCGACTTATATCCTAGATATCATATGCTTATTTTTCCTGAACCCACTATTCGTATATCTCTACTATCTGGATTTAAGAGGATTGCAATATCACCAGTTTTAAATGAAAATATACTATCAGATAAAATCTTGAGTTTGTTGTTTCCTAATTTCTCTATCTTTGCAGCTCTGATTTGAGTCCCCATGGATAAAAGATAGGAGTGAACTTCTGAAAGGTCATTCTTATAAAAGGGAACCATGTCGAAATCAATAATCAATTCTTGGACGGCTGAAGTAAAATAGGTGTCGTTTGAAAGAATATCTCCTCTAGTTATCTCATCAAAAGAAACTCCTGTAAGAGCAAGACCTACTCTAGCTGGACTATGCGATTCATCAACATTTTTGTCATGCATCTGTATACTCTTAACGGTAACTGTTTTCTTTTGGGGGAATAGTGTTAGCTCATCGTGTACTTTGATAACTCCCTGTTTAAGAATACCCAATACTACCACACCGACTCCTTTTACATTAAATATGTTATCTATATTGATGATTGCTGGTCCATCTCTTTTTACCGGAGACAAAGAATTGATACTCTGTTTAAGACTTTCAATATCTTTTTCAACCTTAAATGATGACGCCACGGTATTTTTTAATAGACTGTCAAGAGCTTCGCTGTCAACTCCATAAGAATGAAGGAGGAATCCTTTATTCAATTGCAGTAAATCTAAGGCTACTATTTGCTCCCCCAGATACTTATCTAGCTTGTCTACGTTCACTATAAAATACTCTCCAAGATTTAGTGCAGTAATCAATGGTTGGATTTTGTCAGGAAAGCCTGAAGGTATTACGTAGGTCATGATTCTATCATCTTTTTTACTATCATATGTTGTAATGTCACTTGACTGCCCTTTCTTTCCTAATTCCTTTACAAATTCGGTTTGACCGAGGCAAACAAAATTAATACTTTCCACGAAGTGATTTTAGAAGACCAACTTTAAAATTTATTCCATTTCGAATTTATGGTAGAATTAGGAAAAGTCGAATATTCATTATTACATTCTAATTGAGATGCCACTCTATGATTAGTCCCATCCGCGTCTGTTTAAACAGTTGTTAATTTCTCGTATTCTTGGAGAAGCTCAGCTGGATCATGCTGACAATTATCTTCTCTGATGTGTTTATCTATCAAGTCGAGTAGCTTGACAACTTTATCAATACTTTTTCTGTTGTTCACTGTGAGCTAAGCTAAGGCCAACATACTTGATAAGAGCTTGAGATATTTCGAAAAATTTCAAATATTATGGTATAACAATATCAGTTATGGCTTTAGGACAAAAACTCTTTGAAGAGGTTGGTAAAATATCAGGTTTCAAAGTGGCAAAGGTTCATCCACTGGAAGGAGTAACAACAGAGATCAGTTTCACCTCGGACATAAAAGGCGTTAGAAGATATCCAAGTGGCAAAAATCTTGCTTCAGGCACTATAACAAAATATCCTCATGGCATAATTGATGGCTCCTGGCATGGTACACTGACAACCGAACTCGGTGAACAATTTATGTGGTGGTCGCATGAAAAAGGCAAAGTACTGGAAGGTGGTAAAATTAAGGGTCTCAATGTTACAACAGGCTTTACTAATTCACAAAAATTATCTTGGATGAACAACCTAATTATGATAATAGAGCTATCTGGTTCTATTTTCTCTGACGAATTCAGTGCAATTGGATATGAGTGGGTTGTAGGTCCGATAATCAAGAAATCATAAAACAAATTTATATCATAATTCATGGTTCCAATATCTAACTTTCATTATAGGTTATTGATTTTAGTAACACAAGATTCAAGTTGGATGTAAATGATAACGCCGATAAGCCAATCTTTGTATCTTGAAAATAACTAACTAATAATTCAATAGCAAAGGCCATCGAATATCCGAACTAGTGCTTTTCATGACTCAGGACAGTTATCAATGCAGCATTCTTTGCAGCAAACTCTGCTCTTTTTCTTGACGAATCGTCTGTTCCTATTACTATTACGTCTTCTTCATGAGGCTGTAGATTCTGAATCAATTGCTTTGCTAGTTCTTCGTCGCCTTTTAACGCATCGTAATTAGTTTTCGGAATAAGAAATTTGTTATCCTTGAATAAAAGTGTTGTTGCTCCTGATGCTCCTACCTTTACTGCAGCGTCTCTTTGTTCTATTCCAGATTTGACTGCAAAACTCATATCTTTAATGAGTATTGCATAGTTGTGTTTTCCCAAGGTTATTTTACATTTTGAAAGGCGCGTTTCAGAAGGAAGTGAAGATAGAAGGTCTGACAATAATGAACCTCCCTTTTTGGTCATCTTCGTTCCTGCATTGGAGGATTCTACCATACCATGCATCTTAAGATGTCTGATTAGGGTCCTTACCGTTCCCTCTCCAAGTTCCAGTTCTTTACATAGATTTTCTCTGCTTACGTGTCCCTTGTCGTTGATAAGCTGTAATGTTTTGAACACATGTACCATATCGTAAGAAAGAACTCTGCTAGGTGCATATCTCGTTGCAACTTTTTGAAGTGTCCTGACATACGTATGCATTAGGGATGTAAATATCCTGTTAGTTTTTCAAGTATATATTTGATTTTAGATTCTTAATAATCAAAATCAGTTGGATAAACTATCCTATAATTTATATACTCCAAAACCTACTCATACGGAGATGTCGATTACTACCAAGCAGAGTACAGTAAAAGCGTTTGACAGTTTACCTGTAGCTATTGGATTTCTGATTGCAGTTTTAGTATTTACAATGTTCCTAGTAGGCTATGACCAAGGGCAATTATTCAGCGTGGTCGAAGGACAAAGTGCGTATGATACTATGTGGATTCATGAATTAACTCATGACATGAGGCACGCTGCAGGTTTTCCGTGTCATTAGTTTACTTTCGGTGAAAGATTATTTTGAAAGCATTAACATTAGTTGGGATTACTCTATCCTCTGGTGTTATTGCTGGAATAATTCTTGCGTTCCTCAATCTGGGAATCGTGGAACCAACTATTGATAAAGCAATAGCCTTGGAAGTTCAAAAACAAGTTTCCGCAGGAGAGAATGTGAATATGTCTGAATTGATTGATTATAGATATTGGCAGAAGGCGGGTGCTTTTGCTGGTGGTGCTATTTATGGAGCAGGACTAGCAGCATTATTTGGAGTGATTTTTGTATTTGCTAGGAACAAGTTGCCTGGTAAGAATAATAAACAAAAGGCAATGTTTCTTGCGGGAATAATGTGGTTTGTATTATTCCTTATGGTGGCTCTAAAATATCCTGCCAATCCTCCAGCGGTTGGCGATCCAGACACAATTTACTATCGTGAGACTTTGTATATAGGCTATATTATGATATCAGGTTTAGCAGCATTAGGTATGTCCGTTATTTGGATAAAGACGAGAATAAACTCAAAGAAGATAATTATTCCATTGATGTACGCCGCAATTATGGTAACTGCATACGTAATTATGCCTCCCAATCCAGACAAGATAGAAATATCAATGGACTTGATTCAAACTTTTAGGGTCTTGACTGCAATCACAATAGGCGTATTTTGGGGAATCTTGGGAATAATGTTTGGCTCACTCTGGGACAAGTTCTTGTCTAAGGAACAGACGTTAGCGGCAAAGCTATATTAGAAGAATTTACGAATTTCCAAATTTTATTTTCTTTATCTCGATGCCTAAAACCTACGAGAGGTGTGTTGCTGGAGTTTCTAAAAAAGTTAGCACTAGATTACAAAGTTAGCATTAGTTTAAATACATGAGCGACGTGCATTTGGTTATGGAACTACAAACATCAAAAATGTTGATTGTATATTGCACATTTGCGGGACTGATATCAGCGATGATAATTTCGGGATTGCTAGTAGTGATAGACTTTGCATCAGGTACACCAAGTGGAACTTTTTTTGCAGTAATAGGATTATCATTAGGTTTTGACGATCCCGCCTCCGCTCAATACGTTGGGATGGGACTACACACACTGACTGGTACTGTTGCTGGCAACATATTTGGACAAGTAGCACTATTCTGGAAGAAACTAATTCCATACAATATGAAAACTGGAGTATATCTTGGTTTAGTGCTCGGAATATCTTTGTGGGTAATATTGTTCGTCCCATTAGCAACATTTGGAATTCAACCTAAATTAGATACGTTAATGATCACAGAGACCAGGCCCTACGCTAGCTCTATAGCAAATCACTTTGCCGGACTGTACTATTTCGTATTAGGGGCATCGTTACTATTCCATTTAGTCTATGGCGCCGTCTTTGGACTATTAGCAGGAAGAATGACAGGAGTAAAGCTCTCGACACGAAAGCTCATGGACGTCGCAACGGTAGAATAATAGGAAATTTGCTAATTGTCTCCTTTTATTTGAAGTAAAGAGTAAAACGACTTTGATGAAACTGCTAATAAATGAGATGGATGTGAATAAACTACAAACTAACAGTCAAAAGATTGATACTAATAATAGTATCGATTCAAGCAAGCAAAAGAAAATTAGGATTCTAGTCTCTGGAGCAAGTGGATTCATTGGCCAGAGACTTGTTAGAAGGCTACTGGTTTCACCTAGCACAACGAACTGGAACATAAGATGTATGACAAGAAAACCCCATTTATTTTCCAGATATTTTCAGAATGGCAGAGACAATTTGGAATTGGTACAAGCTGATGCTCAAAACTATAACGAATTAGTAAAGGCATTATCTGGTGTTGATGTTGCTTTTTATCTTATACACTCGATGGAAGGGTCTTCAAAGGAATGGAAAAAATTTGCCGAGCGCGACAGAGTTGCTGCAGAAAATTTTGCTAGGGCAGTAAATGAAACAGGCGTATTGAGAGTTATTTATCTTGGGGGCTTGACAAATGCACCGCAAAAAGAATTATCTAAACACATGCGAAGTAGAATGGAGGTTGGTGAAATTCTAAAAAAGTCAAACGCTGCAGTTACGATATTTAGAGCAGCTGTCATTTTGGGACAAGGAGGAGGATCTTTTCAAATGTTGCAATACCTTGTAGAAAGATTACCATTGATGGTATGTCCAAAATGGGTTCTGACCAAATGCCAACCCATTGCGGTTGATGACGTAGTAGAATATTTGGTACGATCTATAGAAAAGAATGAAACAATTTCCAAAACATTCGATATCGGCGGAGCGGAGATACTTACTTACTTGGATATGATGCAACGTTATGGCAATATCCTCAAAAAATCCATCAAAATTATCATCATTCCATTCTTGACACCAAGACTTTCATCTTACTGGATTGACCTCATAACACCTGTCAAAGCATCGCTTGCACGTCCCCTCATCGACAGTCTCAAACATGAGGCAATAGTAAAAGACAATTCCATCACAGATATTATTCCACTTCGTTTAAAGAACTTTGAAAGCTCGATACAAACAGCAAGGAACGAGCAGATTGAAAATGATAGAACAATCAAAAAAGAACGAACATCTTCAAGTTTGAATAAGCGAATATTGTTAGCCTCTACTATTGCACTGTCAATTATAGGACTTACATACTACCTGATGGATGCAAGAATAGAAATCTTTCAGCCCATATGGCTGGTTTTGGCGGGCCTTTGGTATTTTAGTATAGCATTTTCAATATACTTCATACATAAGGGTGCTAGACTAGGGTCGATAATAGCTGGAATTATTGGGTGGATTACATTGACGTTTTGGCTCCTTGATAATTTCTACCTAATTTTTGGAACGTCTGTTCTTGCATCGCCTCCAGGATATCTTATGACAATTCGAAATTGCATAGGTGCGACAATCGCGGTGTTCGTTATTGCCTCTTCCCACAATCTTTTTCACAAGATACGAATTCACTGTATTTAATTAGTGTTAAAAATGTTCAAGCAACAAACGGTTATTGTCCTACGAACAACCTTGCATAAAATGATTATTCATTTAGTTCCTTATTAGGAGATCATGTATTAAATTGGTATTTATCAGAGATAAAAAGGTCAAAGGCCATTCATATGCTTATCTTGTAAGGAACGTATGGGATAACAGGAAGGGAACAGTAAGGCAAGAGATTGTTAAATATCTAGGTAGATCAAATAAAGTAGCAATTGAGGATATCCCAATAGAATTTCAAAAGGATCCAAACGTAATTTCGTTTATTGCATGTCATTCTTCTGATGCGGAAAAAATGGAACTTACCATGAAAGAGAAAATGCTGGAGCTCCTAATGAGAAATGACACCAAATTGCTGGTTGATATATTTGAAACATATTCACAGTTTTTTGGGCTTGTCAAATTCTACGAAAGATTACTGGCGCCAGTGATGTATAAAGTGGGTGAGATGTGGGAAGCAGGTAGACTTAATGTCGCCACTGAGCATGTTTGTAGTAATGCAGCACATACTCTTGTAAAAATAATAAATGAAAGAGTCTCAAGGAATCCTGTAGGGAATAGAAAAACCCTCAAGATCTTAATATGCACTCCAGAAGGGGAATATCATAGTTTAGGATGTATGGTAATCGAATCCTTTCTAAGAAGCAAAGGATATTCCGTCTCCAACATTGCACCTTCTGTTCCTTCTGACTCTGTCATAGCTTTCGCAAGCAAATATAATCCTGATTTGATTATGATCTCGATGACTCTTGCCGACAATATTGGTTCTGCAAATAAATTAATAAATAAAATATTAGAGTCAAGGATAAGTGTCTCGCATATCCTAGTTGGTGGTATCGGAATAGAATCAATAAAAATAAAAGAGCAAAAAAATGGACTCAAAAAAGTATACTTTTTGAAAGGAACAAAGTTAAGTGGTATTCTTCCGAGTATCAAAGAAGTTACAAAAGCAAGGACAAAAATTTAGTAAGCAACAAGAAAATGATTGTTACATTAGCGGAGATTATTTTTAGTGGTCTTTTTTCAGGTATAGTAGCAACAGCCATAATGACTATAAGTGAAATTCCGTCATGGAGAAAATGGGGATTGCTGGGAGTGTTTGAATGGCATGAAAATCAAGTGCTCTCTATTAGACTTTTCCGTATTCCAAGAAATAAACTTAATTTCAAGTACATTTTCTTTCTTCATATCGTAAATGGATCATTAGCAGGTATCGCCTATCCATTGATTCTGTCAATTCTCGAAATTTCTATCGTCTCGGACCATGTCTATGTTCTCATATCACTGGTGTATGGTTTTGCGCTTTGGATGATCACCCTTGTACCTATACACAAGCCAATAACTGGTTACCCTCTGTGGAATCATCATCTGGGTCATTTACCTTCAATAGCCAGTCTCACGGGTCATTTGATCTATGGATTAGTATTAGGGATTGTGATAATTATAATGATTAAATAGTAAGGATATACAGGTTTGTATGTTCTAGGAACGCTAGAGTTCTAAAAATCGAACTCACCGTTTTTTATCTTATTCTATTCTTGACTCAATCGTTGGGGATTGTAGAAGCTCTCCAATCTCGTTGTGCATCTTTAAAAGGTTGAATCCTTTTTCAGTAGTTTTGTAAGTTTGCACGCCTTCGAGATATTCGAGTAAATTATTTTCAATAAGCACGGATAGATATTCTTTCAATTGAGCATAGCTGAGGAAGGCTTTGTACATGATTTTTGTTTTTGTAGCACCACCGTTTGCTGCTTCAAGAATCATTGATACTATTTCTGTTCTGCTTCTGTATTTCATACTTATGAACTGATAAATTTACTATATTAACATGTTGACACATAGGTCTAGAACATAACGAAATCGCATAATGGTGTAATCACTCACCAAGAGGAGGATTTTCAATTGTCACGCACCTAGACTTTCATTTCAAGTATCTTGGTAGCCTCAAATACCAATAGTCTTCATACGCTAATTGATACTTAATTAACACTGAACTAAATAGCAATACATCTTTATTGTGCGGGATAGTATTACATTTAGAACAATTTTGGAAAAAAATAAGTGCGAAAAGTGTAACCTGACAATTCATCCTAACTTCATAGGTAATCATAAATGTGATCATCAAAACTGTCCAATTTGTAAAAGTCCTATTACACCCTCACAGTATTGGTTCCATATAAGATCACACCCGGGCCATGAAAATGATAGTCCACCACCGCCAAAAGTAAGTACCTTTGAAAATAGACGTAACGAAAGCAATTCAAGTTATGGCAATTATCGTAGAAACTAGCGAGGAACCATCTCATTTTAAGTGCAGTCAGTATGTTACTGATAATGATAAAGATTGGATCTGGTTTAGTGGGATTCGGACATTGCAGGTCGCTTCCCAATCTTTGTTAAGTGACTGTATTAAAAAGGATTTGTATATTGTAGACAATGAAAATTGGATTAATATCCGATACTCATGATAACATTCAAAATATACGGAAAGCCGTCAGAAAATTTAATGATAAACATGTTGATGTTGTAATCCATGCCGGCGATTTTGTAAATCCGATCGCTGTTGAGTCTCTTGCA
>JAICQW010000162.1 GCA_025937665.1 Nitrososphaeraceae archaeon
CACTATATTTTCCCTTTCCATTAAAGTCTACAAAGTCCGTTGACTCGGGATTTAAAGATTCTTGCCCAGCAATAAGATCGCCACCCCTTTCAATATCATATCTTGGTTCCCATATGCCCTGTATTTCTTTCCAGCCACTGTTAAACCCTTGTTCGACAATATTAATTTCATCGCCATAATCGGGCCCGTTTTCTGTGTCCCAAAGCATATTTGTGACAGGATCAAAGTCTATCCCAAAACTATTTCTTATGCCATATGCAAAATAGAGATTTAGTGGGAAATCGTTTCCCAATCCTCCCTGAAGTACTGGTTTACCTTCTTGCGTGAGTCTCAGTATTCCTGCCCTACCATCGGGATTCTCTCCGTTCTTATAATTTTGTGCTTTTGTTCTTGACGTCTCATTTTCTGAGCCGACCAAATCGCCAATAGTTAAGTACAGGTTGTTGTCAGGACCGATTTTGATTACACCACCGTTGTGAGCTGGCGCTGGCCATGCAGGTAAATGTAGTAGGAGCTTTGGGTCAATTAGTTTGTTATCTTTAAGGACATACCGATAGAGGTTATTCCCGAGTGTCTCTGCATCTTCCTTACAATAGTAAGTTTCACGACAAGTATCACTACCATCGATATTTTTGGACTCTGTATAGTATAGAAAAACATAAGTGGTGGCATTATTTTTTTCATCTTCTGAGATTGGTGTATCAGTGGTTGCTATTCCTAACATTCCCCTTTCACGTTTATTTGCTACATTGACGTCCAGTAATGGTTCTTCCAGGAGAACGCCATTTACTATTCTATGAACTGTTCCATCATTTTTGTTCAATAGTAAGATATCATCTAAACCCAGAAATGCCATGCTACTTACTGGTGATAAAGTCCCCCCTTTTCGGTTAATTTCTTTTTGAAATATTAACTCCAATTTTAAATCCGGATCGGTAATACGTGGAACATTATTTCGCTGTATCTCAGAATAGGGAGTGAACTGAGAATATACAACGTTAGCCATGAGGAGTGTTGTCATACATAAACTGATACCCACCGATATTACAATCAAGATGTGAATCTTGGTCGATGAAAAGTCGCGCAATATTATGCCGCCGCGATTATCCCATTTAATTATTTCCAATATTGTAATCAGAAAATATTAATAAATAGAACGTCCTTTTGAGTTAAAGATCATGGTATATTACAAAAGGTCACCTTTTCTTTTTACGTCCTGGAATGAAAATGATAAAATTACATTATTTAATTATAATGAATACACCAAGGTTTTAGTATCTAAAGAAGTAATGAAAATAGTTGATGCGCTTTCAAAATGGACAACTATACAAGAGATTTGTGATAATTTTCAAATCGACAAGAAGGCAATTACGAGTACCCTGGAACAATTGTCAAAGCTCCAAATAATTGACAAAAACAATCAAGCAAATATGGATCCTCTCGTTAAATACACAAAACTATGGGATCCTATCGATTTGGCGATGCAGAGACAAAGGAGTTATGGTGGAAGCTATCCGATGTCAGAAAGAGTAGGAAATTCTCCCGATCCAATTAAGTATATGGAAGGCATATCATCAGTTAAACTACCTGTAGCTAAGAATACATCGCAAAATTCAGATAGTCTTTTAGATATATTAGAGGCCAGAAAATCGAATCGTCGATATGGCAACCGATACCTCACACTAAATGAATTATCAAATTTTCTTTACCATTCTGCGAGAATAAAAAAAATTGTCAAATCTAAGAAAGGTACACTTACAAGACGACCATATCCATCCGGAGGTGCAAGATATGCCCTTGAGGTATATGTTGTAAATAACAGAATAAGAGACATTAAGAAAGGAATTCATTTTTATGATCCGCTAAATCATCGTCTGAACCTAATAAGTGAGAATAACACTTACCGAAGAAAATTTAACAATTTTACAAGGGATGTTAGTACTGCAGTAAATAGAGATCCTGACGTTGTACTAATAGTAACAGCAGTTTTTGCAAGAACAATGTGGAAATACGATAAGTTAAGTTTGTCACTTATGTTGACCGATTTGGGCTGTCTATATCAGACAATGTATTTAGTAGCAACCCAAATGAAACTAGCGCCATGTCCAATTGGAAAAACACAAGAACAGATGGTAAAAAACTGGTTAAATTTAAATTGGTTTGAAGAGTCTCACATAGGTACTTTTCTATTAGGAGTACCTGAAACAAAATAGTCAAAAAGTATTTCTTATTGACAGCAACTTAGAGTTAAGCGCTGCCTTTATCTAATGGATATTGTTCCGTTAGAATGAGATATTCTCTAATTTTCCTGCATGGATTATTATTACTATTGATTAGTATTAAAGAAAATTTTCCGAACAATGTGGTTGATGATGAATCGAATCACTAAATACAAACACCAGACACTCAATTTCGACACTTAACACATCTTAAATAAACTAGAATCGGCACATTTGGTCAAAACATTCAACTTATCACAAGTAGCAGATGCGGAAAAATTTTTAATAATTGTGCTCAGTTTGAAACTTGCACTAGTTATGATCGGAGGTATTTACCATTCAAATCAAGTAAGATGTGAAAATTTATTAAGTTTGTCTGATATGAATGTGGATCATGGAATTTTCTAAGGTATTGCGTAGTGCTGCAAAGATATCATTGGCAGATGGTGTCACTTTATTCAGATCCGATGATGGATCATTATTTTTGAAACATAATAACAAATTATCTAAGATACCGTCAAGTTCAGTGCTAGCTCAACAATCAGGTATATTTCAGATCCTGAAACGGCCAAGAAATCTTGAAGAGATTGTAAAGCTCATGACCAAATTCAAAAGAAAAGACGTAATTAATATTCTTCAGGCGTTGCATCAGCGTAATTTCATTACTATACAAAAGCAGACAGACAGAGAGTCCTCAGAAAGAAGCAGCCTGACGCCTAGATTCTTTCTAGTAGATCAAGCAGAGGGTAGAAAATTACCATTTGTCGATTCGCAGATACTATTGATTGGAGATGGATTATTGACAAACAGATTAATTATGACTTTGAAGAAAATGAATATTAAATTCAATCAAATAAAATCTCTTGGCCAGCTACTTAATCCAACAAGAGAAAAGTCAATTAAGAGGATAGAAGAAAATAAAAAAGTCATTTCAGAAACTTCATCCTTTTCCATATCATCTTCATTTAAGCCAATCTTCAACAAATCAGATCTGATTATCGTAGTAGAAGATTATCAGAATATTGCGTTGTTTGATTTTGTAAACAAGATATGTTTTGAGAAAAAAAAGTCATGGATAAGGATGTCCTTCGATGACGATATTGGGTACTTGGGACCTCTTGTAGTTCCTGGGATGATCCCTTGTTTTAATTGCTGCGAGTTACGTTTAGTAACAAATAGTCCCAACTATGAATACGAGCTTTGGAGAAATAAAGATTATATTCCTAAAGCAAAATTGCAAGTCCCAGAAATTTTTGCAGATTTTTTATCTGCTATTTGCGCCAGAGAAATTTTGAGATATTTGGCTCATAACGAACAACCAGAAACAGTAGGAAATTTGATTGTATTTGATACTCATGAACTGAATTACACCAAGCACAAAGTGATACGACATCCAAATTGTATTTATTGCAATGCAACTGTATTGCCAAAAAAATTACATTCAAAGTCGTTACACAAATTCCTTAATATCTCAAATCAAACAATTGTGCCAAAGAGTAATTCCAATAGTCCCACCCCTCCAACAGAAAATGAGCTTGTAGAAATATTAAGAAAGTTAATAGATACAAGAACAGGTGTAGTACAGGAAACTAGAAAAATATTTATTGACAATCGGCTTGGCATCAATTCACATTATTTTCTATATGCACGTTGTTCGAAGCCCCTGAGAATAGGATTGAATGGAAATCTTGCACAGCCTGTTGAATTAGGGAACAGTCTTATATATCCATCTCCTGCTGGTAGTGGATTGTCTCCCAATGAAGCTGAAATACGTTCACTAATGGAGGCCGTAGAGCGTTACTCTAACATGGTAGCAGACGAATCGCGTTTTATCTGGACCACATACAATAAGATTGAAAAAATGGCCATTAATCCTCAGGACATGGGTCTCTATCAGGATGAAACGTATGACAAAGTGAAGAGAATTTCTAGGTACTCACCAGATGCTGAAATTCCTTGGATAAAAGGACAGGATCTTTTTTCTGGCAAACCTGTCTTTATTGCAGCAGATTTCATACATTATCCAGCGACAAGACCAAAACCAATCGTATTGGAATCTTCAAATGGAGCATCTGCTCATACCGACATCGTACAAGCAATACTAAATGGACTATATGAGCTAATTGAAAGAGATGCATTCCTGACTATGTGGCTAAACAAAATTGCAATG
>JAICQW010000005.1 GCA_025937665.1 Nitrososphaeraceae archaeon
ATAATGACATCGCATTTGATTGGTATCACATCACAACAGAAATTGAGACTGAGCTGCGGGATATTGTTGTTTCAAACAAAGTAGATTCTATCGTTTTACTTGGTGATATTAAAAACAATATCTATAAAGTAGTAAGCGATGATTGGAATTTAATTCCAAAATTTTTACATTCATTGTCCACATTCTGCCAAGTATATTTAATCCCTGGAAATCATGACTCAAAGATAGGATTGGTAACGCCGGAAAATATCCATCTAATGGGAGTTAAAGGGATGGTACTAGGTGACATTCTCTTGACACACGGACATACTTTTCCCTCTGAGCTCAGATCAAATATTAATAAAATTATTATGGGACACTTACATCCTACATTTTTCAGAGAAAACAGTGTTTTGAATGGACAAAAGATTTGGATTTTTCTGAAGGTAAAAAAGGAAGCTATTTTCCCAAGCACAAAAGGATCACTAGAATTAGTAATGTTACCGTCTTATAATAAGTATGTTTATGGGAGCTACAGAGTGAGAAACAAAAGAACAAATTCACCTATTTTAAAAAAGATACTAAGAAAGGAGATTATCGAAAAGTGTCTAATAGTGTCAATAGATGGTACCATTCTCGGTAATGAAAATCTACTAGGAGAAGTCTTTAACTCCTCGCTCTAGTCAATATGATACTTGGGTAATGGGCTTATTGATGGTTTATTCTTATTTCGCCACTCTAAACAGTGTATGAATGAAATAGCTGATTCAACGGTGGTAAGAACAGGTACTCCCATTTCTACAGCCTTTCTTCTAATTTGATACTCATCGTCTAGCATTCCTACGTACTTTTCAATGGTAGAAGTAGATGGAATGTTAATTATGAAATCTATTTTCTTGTCATAAAGGAGATCTGCAATATTTGGATTTCTTATCGGTTCACTAATTTTGTGAACTTCTTGCACATTTGTAGTAATATTGTTCTTGATAAATTCGGCCGTGTGTTCTGTTGCAAGTAAATTAAATTTCATAGAGTTTATGAGTGAAATTAAAGAAAGCATTTTTTCTTTATTTTTTTGACCTCCTATGGTTATTAGGGCCGATCCTGAAAGTGGTAAATTGTATCCTGCTGCTTCATAGGCCTTTGACAAGGCATCATAAAAACTATTACCATGACAAGCAACTTCTCCTGTTGATTGCATTTCGACTCCCAATACAATGTCTGACCCCTCTAATTGCATAAAAGAAAACTGTGGTACTTTTATTCCAAAACCGCTTATTTTTAGCCAGGGTTCATTAAGGCCATCCGGCAAGTTCCCGTCAATTATGGCTTTGGATGCTAGCGAAATTAAATTAATCCCAACTATCTTTGAAACAAATGGAGTGGTTCTAGATGCTCTGACATTTGCCTCAATAACATATACCTCATCATCCTTGACCAAGTATTGGATATTGAGCGGACCCTTCACTTCTAATTTTCTTGCAATCATGTTAGAGTAATCCACAATAGTATTCATTGTTTGTCTGTTCAACCTCCATGGAGGTATGCACATCATTGCGTCTCCGGAGTGGATTCCTGCGTTATCAATGTGCTCAATTAAGGCTCCTATTATGACATCCTTTCCATTACATACAGCATCTACTTCTACTTCAGACGAATCCTGAAAGAATTTACTAATCACAATAGGGTACTCTGGACTTACTTGTGCCGCTTCATTGATGTATCGCTCTAATTGTTCATCATTCCAAATTACTTTCATGGCTGCTCCACTTAACACATATGATGGCCTTACTAAGACAGGGAATCCTACATTTTGAGAAAATATCTTTGCCCCGTCCAAGTCTGTGAATTTATTCCAAGGAGGCTGCTTTATGTTCAATGAATCGAGCAATCTACTAAATTTTTCCCTATCTTCTGCCATATCAGTATGTGTACTATCGGTACCAATAATCGGAATATTTAGTTGTCCTAATTTAGGTACAAGGTTATTAGCAGTCTGTCCTCCCACACAAGTGACTATTCCCTTGGGGTGCTCCTTTTCATATATATCTAGAATGCGTTCTAAAGATAGTTCCTCGAAATAGAGTCTATCTGAGATATCATAATCGGTTGAAACTGTTTCTGGGTTACAATTAATAACTGAAACTGATTTGATACCATTCTTTTTTAGGCCCCACACCATGTTAACCGTACCCCAATCAAATTCTACACTACTTCCTATTCTATACGGCCCAGCTCCAAGCACCATAACCGAATTTGTTTCTTTTCTATAAACAATATCATCTTTATCTCCCCCATACGTCAGATAAAGATAATTCGTCTTTGCAGGCCATTCTGCGGCTAATGTATCAACTTGCTTTACTACGGGATTAATGCCAAGTTTTTGCCTTAACTTTCTGGCACTTATTTCCTTTATACCTAAACACTGACCTATTTGTGAATCTGAAAATCCATACCTTTTTGCATCTCGCAACATACTTTCAGAAATATCAGATACATCGACATTGTGTAGTTTATCAAACATTTCCACAATATTTTTGATTTTTATTAGGAACCATGAATCAATTGTTGAAAGTTTGTTTATCCTGGATATGGGAATTCCTAGTCGTATGGCCTTTACCACATCAAATAATATTTCATCACTTGGATACATCAATTTTTGTTCGACTAGTTCTAATTCTTCCTTCAAATCCTGTTCATTTCCAACAAGACCCATCCTTCCCGTGTCAGTCATTCGGATCGCTTTTTGAAGTATTTCTTCAAATGTTCTACCGATTGCCATGACTTCACCAACTGATTTCATACTTGTCCCAATCCTTCTGTTGACCAATTCGAATTTTTTAAAGTCCCACCTTGGCA
This sequence comes from Nitrososphaeraceae archaeon, assembly GCA_025937665.1. Taxonomy (GTDB): domain Archaea; phylum Thermoproteota; class Nitrososphaeria; order Nitrososphaerales; family Nitrososphaeraceae; genus TA-21. Next base: position 2,839 of record JAICQW010000005.1, read on the forward strand.
TTTTTAGAACTACATAGTCTAAGGAGGGTTCAAAACAAGCTGTTGTCGCCTTGGTTATACTATTAGCAAGTTCTGTAAGTGAGTAACCAAGTCCCATTTTTGCAGCCATATACGCCAATGGGTATCCAGTTGCTTTGCTGGCTAGCGCCGAAGACCTTGAAAGTCTTGCGTTTATTTCTATTGCACAATATGACTCACTTAATGGATCTAAACCAAATTGAATATTACATTCGCCAACAATACCGCAGTATTCTACTGCTCTAATTGCAGCAGATCGTAATCTATGATATTCTTCATTATTGATCGTTTGCGACGGGGCGATAACTATATTGTCTCCTGTATGAACTCTCATCCCCAGAACGTTTTCCATGTTGCAAATAGCAATACTGTTACCAGTATAATCTCTCATCATTTCATATTCAATCTGTTTCCAAGTTCCAATGTATTTTTCAATCAGAACCTGATTTACTATACTTAATGAAAGTCCTCGTTGAACAATCTCTTGAAGTTCATACTCATTATGTGCTACTCCTCCTCCCTTTCCACCAAGAGTGTATGCAACTCTGATTATTACCGGATAACCAATTCTTTGTGCGACATCTAATGCTTCTTTTATATTGTATGCAGGTGAACTTTCAAGTACCGGAACGTTACTATTGATCATGGCTGTCTTAAATTGTTGCCGATCTTCAGTAATCTTAATGCTATTTATGGGAGTGCCCAATACTTGAATTTTATACTTTTCTAAAATACCTTCATCATGTAGCGATACTCCACAATTTAATGCGGTTTGTCCACCAAAACCTAACATAATTGAATCCGGGAGTTCTTTCTCTATAATTTGGCTTATGTAATATCCGTTTACTGGTAACAAATATACTTTATTTGCGAATCTAGTGTCTGTTTGGATAGTTGCAATATTGGGATTTACCAATACGGTCTTAATTCCTTCTTCGGATAAAGCTTTGAGACATTGTGAACCGGAATAGTCGAATTGGCGGTCAGAATATCTGACTTTCGCCCGCTTCTCCGATTTTTATTGCTCCGCTTCCTAACACTATTGTTTTCTTTATGGTTTCATTTTTTGGAAAATTTTCCCACCTCCATTCATTGTATCGGTTTTAATTGACTTTTCATCCGGTTTATCTTGTTCAACAAGATGTTTAAATTCTTCGAAAACATACATGCAATCATAAGGGCCAGGAGATGCTTCTGGATGAAATTGTACCGCAATTATGGGTTTTGACTCATGTTTGATACCTTCAATGGTATTGTCATCAGAGTTAATATACCAAGCTTTAAATCCAGTTTTATTTAGTGTGTTTGCTTTTACCCCATATCCGTGATTCTGGCTGGTGATAAAGGTTTGATTGGTGTTCAGGTCTGTACATCCTTTGTTCTGACCTCTATGTCCGAATTTTAATTTGTATGTGTCGCCACCGGCAGCAAGAGCTATGATTTGGTTACCTAGACATATTCCTAGAATTGGTAATGTTGATTCAAACAGTTTAACGACAGTTTCAATGGTGCTATTGCACATTTTTGGATCTCCTGGACCGTTACTTATTATAATACCCTTTGGCTTGTATGAAATAATCTTACTGAATGATGTATCCCATGGAACTTGAATAACCCTATAACCCATACGCAAGATATTGCGAATTATACTATATTTCGTACCTGTATCGATAAGAACAATAGGTTCCAACGCTCGGTCTCCATATTCTACTGTTTTATCAATGGATACTTGAGACATAAAGTTAAACCCGTCATATTTGGTCTTTTTAATAGTACTCAACAATTCTTTAGAGTTTATTTCGTTTTTTGAAACAGACAATGCACCATTCATTACTCCCTTTATTCGAATTTTCTTTGTCAAATCACGTGTATCGATTCCACTAATACCTGGTATTTTTTCATCATATAACCACTGATCTAAAGTCTTATGACATTCCCAGTGATTTGCGACACTAGATATCTCATGAACTATCAATCCAGAAACTTGAATGCTATCAGATTCAAAATACTTTGGTAATCCATAGCTATCTTTAATAGAGTTGCTCGGAACTCCATAGTTTCCAATGAGTGGATAAGTCAAACAAAGAATTTGTCCTCTATATGATGGATCAGTCAAAGTCTCAGTATAACCCACCATGCCCGTGTTAAAAACGAATTCTCCGCCCACTGTCGTTGGATAGCCAAAACCTGTACCTCGATACGTTGACCCGTCTTCTAAAACTATCATCGCATTAAGGCCTATGTGATTAGCATGAATTGTAGGAATTTTGACCCTCATAAAGTTGTAAAATATCCAGATTTAAATTTTCCTAAGTTGAATATTGTTTGTAATGTATATTTAATATTTGATTATGATTTTTATCGGAGCTGGATGGGCGAAAAGTTATGGACACGCTAAATGAATTCGTTTTGCTTATTTTAGCCAATCGATAGGAATGTCTTGATACAATCCATTTGGCAGGATTCTTCTTATAGAAATAGGTAGAACTTTTAAATTTAGTTCTTCTACTGCAATTGAAATAGTATCGTTGAATTTTTTTGAAGAATCAACTAATGTCGGTGCACCAAGCGACAGCTGTAATGATCTTGCGCCTATTATTCTGGCGCGTTCAAATCGAGTCAATGTTGGCGGGCCTATCAAGACCTGACTATCCTGAGGATCTATTTCTCTTGATTCAAAATCCATTTCTGGATAAACTACTACTTCGTCTTTTGGCCTGCCGCTCTTTGATTCTTCGACAGTTTCTAATTTCTCAATTTTGGTTTTTTTAGATTTCTTTTCTTTTTCTTGAGGATTCTTCCCTTTTATTTCTGCATCTTTCTTTACTTTGGACTGTTTTTTCACTTTGACAGGTTTTTTTTCCTTATTTTTTTCAGTGCTAGAACGTCTTAAAACCAAGAATAAAAGCAAAAAAAGTGAATATATAATTAAATGTTGCTAATAAATCAACAAATTAATAGTAATGCAGAATTTAGTTTACAAATACATATGACCTGGAGCAATCCAAACTCCGTCTCAAGGATCCAAGTACTGCTAGAGTCTAGAGATAAAGGAAAAATAATGCTAGAACTTGTCCGCCATATATCCCCTATCACTTTCTCAAAGATCATTAAGGCAATGCCAATTTCAGGAAGACTGCATTTTTTAGACCACAAATTAGGATATGTAGAATCGGGACTAACTGTAGGGGCAGAAAAGCAGAAATCAACATTTCAGAGAGGGGATCTGGGATTCATGATTTCAAATGGTTCTATTTGTATCGTATTGCAAGATACAAAAGGGTTAAGTATGAACCACATAGGTCACTGTATCGATGATCCATTATTGTTAGAATCAATGGAATCAGGAGAAATCATATTTATAAAGCTGGCATATGGATGACTAGTATTCTGGTGAGTTGCATATCATCAATATTCCCATCGCTTAAATGTCACTTATTTGAACCAAGTCAAAAAATGATTTGGACAATCGTTGGGAAACATCATGAATATTGGATTGATTTGGATTTAGAATATTGTTCATGCAATGATTATTATTTTAGAACACTTTCAGGTCAGGGTTTATGCTATCATTTAGGTTTCGCTAAAGAAAAAATAAATTCTAAAGTAGATACTATTCACTTTTCTGATTCAGAATATTGTGATTTTGTAAAGTCAATAGTCAATGATAATTACCTGATGATTCGAAATGAAACAGGAGAATTAATTTGATTAGTTTAGTTTTGCCGAATTCATATTTAATGATTTGAAATGAAGCATTATGATACTATCTTGATTGTAGGTTCTGGAGGGAGAGAACATTCCATTGGATGGAAACTGCTACAAGATACAACAAAGAAAATATTTTTTGCTCCAGGAAATGGAGGGACACAAAATAATATCGAAATAGATTCTAGTGATTTATTGAAACTATGTGAATTTGCAAAACAGAACAATTCTTTTACTATAGTGGGACCTGAAAAGCCACTTTCTCTGGGCATTGTTGATTTTTTTGAAAAGAATCAATTGCCCATATTTGGACCCAATAAAAGCGCATCCCGATTAGAATCAAGCAAAGTGTTCTCAAAGCTCTTCATGCGTGAGATGGGAATTCAAACTGCTTCTTTTTCAATATTTTCAGACGCAACTACTGCAATAGAGTATATCAAATCATCCTCCAAGAAAGTAGGTGTCAAGGTATATGGACTTGCCGCTGGAAAGGGTGTATTCGTATGCGATAGTACTAAATCAGCTATTGATGCGATTCAAAAAATCTTTAACGATAATGAATTTACTGATTCAAGAAATAAGATAATCATCGAAGATAGAATTTACGGAGATGAAGCCTCATTTATCGCTCTATGTGATGGCAAGTCCATAATTCCGATGGCAACAAGTCAGGATCACAAGAATATCTTTGAAGGAGATAAAGGTCCGAATACCGGGGGAATGGGAAGCTACTCTCCCACGCCTATTATCACAGAAAAAATAGGTAATAAGATAATTGAGAAAATAATGAGTCCTACAATAAAGGGCTTAAATGACAGCGGAATTAAATTCAAGGGTTTCCTATATGCAGGAATCATGATAGAACGTGGTTCAAATGAACCCTACGTGCTTGAGTTTAATGTAAGAATGGGTGATCCAGAATGCCAATCCATTTTATCAAGAATGGATACTAGTCTGTTAAACTATTTTGAGGCAGCTGTTGATGAAAGGCTTGATTCAATGCCGCCAATCAGATGGAAAGCCAAACGTTCAGTTTGCATAGTCATGGCCTCAAAAGGTTATCCTGGGAAGTATCAAACAGGGAAAATCATTCATGGGTTGGACTCTAAATTTGATAATGATACAAATATATTTCATGCAGGAACTAAAAAAAATTCTTCGGGAGAAATACTTACAAATGGTGGAAGGGTATTATCAATTACTTCCCTGGATGATACACTTGAAGGAGCCAAGAAAAAGTCCTATTCATTAGTATCTAAAATTCATTGGGGGAATAACGAGGAGTACTATAGAACGGACATAGCATCAAAAGGTATCAAATACTTGAATTCTATCATCCGTGATTAAGATATCTATTTTCTTGTCAAATTCAAATTTTGGAATAGGATTTTTCATTACTTGAAAATCATATGCTAAACCAATCGATTTTGAAAAGTTTTTCTCGGCCATGAATTTATCATAATAACCATACCCATAGCCAATTCTATATCCATGGGAATCAAATACAATTCCTGGAACAATTAACAAATCGATAAAATCTAATTTCATATTAGTTTTCTTTGGTTCTTTAATCCCGAATTTATTTACATCAAGCGAATCATGATAATAATCATGTTTTTCCACAATAAAGAAATGAAGTTCATTTATTATTACACGAGGTAACAACACAGTCTTATCTAGTTCTAGTGCATTTCTGATTATATGATCAGTTTGTACTTCTGATCCCACGGGAAGATAAACCCCAATAGATTTGGATTCAATGAATTCGGCACTTCCTATGAGCTTGTCTTGGATTAATTTACTCCTCCTGGCAATTTGAAAATTGCTTAAAGAATTTCTCTTCTGTAGAACCTCTTTTCTTAATATTGATTTTTGTTCTTGATTCCCTAATTTCATCGTATTAATTACTGCTAATCTTCTTTATGATGCTGGCTGCGTGAACTGTATTCTTTAATAGCATTGTAACAGTCATTGGTCCAACTCCACCAGGTACAGGAGTGATGTAAGCTGCTTTTTCTGAAACTGATTTAAAATCAACATCTCCATGAATCTTTCCATTTATTCTTGTAACACCAACGTCGAATATTATTGCATTTTCCTTGACCATATTTCCTGTAAGAATAAATTTTTGACGATCTCCAACCGCCGTAATAATGCAATCAAAGTTTCTTAATTTGTCTTGCATTCCTTTTGATTTTGAATGGAAAAATGTTACAGTTGCGTCACGATTCATTAGTAATATTCCTAAAGGTTTTCCAACCAGATTACTTCTATTTATGATGGCCACATCAATTCCTTTAACATCGATGTTGTAAAAATCCAGTAGTTCAAGAATGCCCAAGGGAGTACATGGTACGAGTTTGGGGGTTCCCTCCAACAGAAGGCCTAAGTTGTAAGATGTTAGGCCATCCACGTCTTTTTCATGTCTTACCAAATTGGTGATGGATGTTTCAATTTGATCAGGTAATGGAAGTTGAATTAGAATTCCATGGACATTCTCATCATGATTTAACTCTTTAATTGTCCTGGAGAGCTCTTCTTGAGTTATGTTTTGTGGAAGTTTAAAATCTCTGGTTAGTATTCCAACACTACTTGCGGCAATTTGTTTATTTTTCACATATGTTGCGGACGCTTGATTATCGCCAACTAATACGGTGGCCAAACAGGGCTTAATCCCTTGCCTTGCTAGTGCCGATACCTCTTTTTTAACCATATTTCTGATGTGTTGGGATACTAGTAATCCATCTATTAATTTGACCAAACATTTTAGGAAATCACGACGCCATTTTTTTGCTTTACTGTCGATTACATTATTTTTCCTTCGAATCTAAGTAACGATTACTCTTCTACCTTCAACCAATAGCCTCTTTTCAGAAAAGAGCTTTACGCAATTTGGGTACAGGATATGCTCCTGTACGAGGATTCTCTCGGATAATGTTTCAAATGTGTCATTGTCCAATACAGCCACGTGTTTCTGTGCGATAACTGGTCCCGAATCCAATCCCTCGTCAACAAAGTGAACAGTACATCCAGTTACTTTTACTCCATAATCCAGTGCTTTTTTTTGGGAATTGAGTCCAGGAAAAGATGGCAAAAGAGATGGATGTATGTTCATGATACGCATTTTGTACTTTCTTACAAATTCTGGACTCAAGAGTCGCATGTACCCAGCCAAACACACCAGCCCATTTTCCGGGTTTACGTCATATTCTTGCAAAATGCTTATTATCTCCCTATCGTAATCCCAACCTTTTGAATTATTGGAGACAACCCTAGTTGGAACTCCAAATTTTGATGCTTTTTTGAGACCTTCAGCTTCAGGTTTGCTTGAAATTACTATTTTAGGACATATGTCTGCAATGTTATTTTCTTTTAGAAAATTTAAAATTGATTCCATATTGCTACCTCTACCCGAAATTAGTATTCCAAGGTTTATCATTTGCAGCTAATGTGTATGGTTGAGATTCTTAAATGTAATGAATTAATTCTAAGAATGGCATTGTTATATCTATTCTCATTGAGCCCATTGAGTAATCATTCGATAATGCTGATGTAAACGTTACTAAAAAGGTGTCTCAAGTGTGCATAGATTAATTGCCAATGCATTGAAGAAGGGAACTGAAATGGAGTTTAATTATAGCGATCCAAAAAATAATGCACTTATTTATTATGATTATATCGGAATTTATCTAATTTTATTAGTTCGCGATATGATCCAAACTTTGATACTTCTGCAGTATCTAGCAATGATTCATTTCCATTGGCACTCTCATCAAAAATTTTGACAATTCCATAAACTGAGTTTCTCTGGGCGGGTACTCTGCCTGCCGAGACTATCAAAGATCTTATTTCCTTGGGTTTCATTATCTGTCCATATTCAGATCCTGCCGAGGTGGATATGCTTTCATTAATCAAAGTTCCACCAAAATCATTTACTCCAGCTTCAAGAAGTAGTTGAGACATTTTTGTACCCTCCTTGACCCAAGATACCTGAATATTATCAATAAAATTGTTGAGCATTATTCTAGAAACCGCGTGCATCTTTATCACGTCCTGACCTGTAGGACCAGGCGAAATTCCTTTTACTAAATTGTGATTATACATTGGAGCTTCCTTGTGAACAAAACCAAGAGGTACAAATTCAGTAAATCCTCCTGTCACTTTCTGAATCGACCTTATCAAACCTAAATGCTTGGCTATGTGTTCCGTTGTTTCTACATGACCGTACATTATAGTAGATGTAGTAGGAATCTTTAGTTTGTGGGCGGTCGTAATAACGTTAATCCAATCATCCACAGTGATTCTACCTGGAGAGATTATATCTCTTAAATCCTGATCCAAAATCTCCGCAGCCGTACCGGGCAAACTTCCTAATCCCGCCTCTTTTAGCAGACTCAAATAGTCCTTCACAGATAATCCTGATCTGGCGCATCCATACATTATTTCTTCAGGAGAAAAAGCATGAATATGTATGTCGGGTAATTCATTTTTTATCGCTCTGCAAATATCGACGTACAATAACCCATCCATCTTTGGGGGTAGACCTGCTTGGATACAAATTTCAGTCGCACCCAATTTCCATGCCTCTACCGCTCTCCTAACGACCTCTGTTATTGGAAGAAAATATCCTTCTTCATTTCTAAAATCTCTACTGTAAGCACAGAAACCGCATCTTTTGATACAAACATTTGTAAAATTGATATTCCTGTTGATAACAAAAGTGACCCTGTCGCCGACTTTATTTCTCCTCAATCTGTCTGCAACCATTGTAGTCATGATCATTTCAGTACCTTTTGTTAGCAACAATTCGACAGCTTGTTTTATGGATATGTTTTTAGAATCAAGGGCCTGATTCAAAGTTTCAGAGACAACGGGGTCTATGTCCTTTAACATAGATTCAAAAATCAACTTAAGTCCTCCTTTACAAGGCCGGAACTATCCGAAAGTGGGGTTATATAGTTCCAAAGTTTATTCGGAACAAATTCATTTTTGTTCGTGAGAAATTCTGGATAAATTGCAAGTCTACCTCTAAAATCATAACCTGCTTTTTGAGTTGCCTGTTTAACATCCTTAATATCGGGCCATGGCGACTCCGGATTTACAAAATCAATTGTCAAGGGAGATATACCTCCCCAATCATTAATTCCTGAATTAATGTATGTCGAATAATAGTTAGGACTAAGATTAGGTGGAACCTGAATGTTCATATGGGGCATAATAATTCTTGCCAGAGAAACAGTTAGTAAGAACAAATCTTGTGTTGGAGGCATAAAGCTCCCCATTTTAGTATTATATTTGGGAACGTGGTTTTGCATTATCACTTCTTGGATATTAGCATACTTTTGATTAATTTCCCTAATTAGTATTAAAGAATCAACAATTTCTTCTAGCGTTTCCCCAATTCCAATTAACAACCCTGTTGTTATAGGTATTTTTAACTTTCCTGCATTTTCAAGTACTCGAGTTCTTGCTTTGGGATTTTTACTGGGTGCATATTCATGTGGCATGTTTTTATCTCCAAGTCGTTCACTAGATGTCTCCAGCATACATCCTAGGCTAACATTCGTTTTCTTTAATAGCGACAATTCATCATAGTTCAATGTGCCTGCATTTGTATGTGGTAACAGTCCAGTTTCTTCTAAAATCAAGTTACTGATCTGGTCTACATATTCTATTGTAGTTGCGCAATCATTTTTTCTTAACCATTCTCTATATGCTGGATATTTTTGCTCAGGCCTTTCTCCCGTCACAATTAATGCTTCGGTACATTTTAATCGTTTACCTTGACTTGCGATGTGTAAAGCCTGTTCCTTTGTGAGAATTGACAAATCAGAATCCGATAACTCTTTTTTGTAAGTGCAGTAAGAACAGGTATCCCTGCACAGATTTATCAAATTTATGAATACCTTTCTAGAATATGTAATTAGATCATTTTTGCATTCATCCCTAATTGTTTTCGCTAGCATACACAGAGATATTGTATCATATTTTTCTATTAGTTCAAGTACTTCATCTTTACTAATTGGGAAATTCTGCACATTTTGAACTATATCATTTATTGTAGATAGATTTATTCCATCCAGCTGAGATTTCAATACCTTAGTAATATTGAAGGACTTTATTATTAATAATTTGTTTCAAGACAATAATATGTATAGTGATTTCATTCTACAAACAATCCTTACCACTATCTAGCCAAATTGCAAAGGTTTGCTTAGGCATATTGAAATATTTCTCGCACTGTTCGTCTCGATTTCATAGATGAAATGGGTGCTGCTTTGTACCTACCATGTAGCTCCTATCTCGCCACTTCACCGTTCGATTTCCTTTAAAGGAAAATGCAGACATCAAGAAGCTAGCAGTTATTACTGTGCAACCCAATACAAAACCAAGACCATATATTGATTTTTGTAACAGACCAAAACGAGATTGTACAGTTGCGCAGATTAGAATTAGAATTATTGTCAATAGACAGACAATTTCCAAGGGTCCTTTGAGTAGACCCTCTGATAAATAAAGTAAGGAGAGAGGCAGCGTTAGAAATGGTTCCATTAGAATAAAAAAAATAAAAGCTGTAATCATCATTGCCGATTTTTTCTTCTCCGTATGTAAGGGTATGATAATACGACGCAATGCATGCCATAATGAACGTGGGTCTCGGGCCCACAATGCTTCAACGTAATTTTCACCTCTGACCAATCTTAAGTTCATTCCTCGTTCCTTTACAATCCTCCCTAGCGCTCCATCTTCAACTAACTCTTGACGTACCTCCTCATGTGTTCCAATTTTCTCGTAATTTGTTTTGGATATTAGGTAAAAACTACCGAAAAAATAACCGATCTTATTATTTGGATTATTTACTCGAAGAGGTGAATATCTTGAATGTAGAAATACAGAAAGAACGGGCAACGTGACTTTTGTAATAATATCTTGGCACAAAAGTTTGGGTACTAAAGTGAGTGCATCTATCTTATCATGAATCATAGTATTGATTGCGGAAGATAATGCATCTGGTCTGTGTTGGGTATCAGCATCAGTAAACAAGAGAATTTCCCCAGTTGATTTTTTGTAACCTTGGAAACATGCCCAGTTTTTTCCAACCCAATCATCTGGTCTGGGTGGACACTTTATTGGTGTCAAAGTGTGGTTATTTTTGGACAAATCTGAGATAATTGAAAATGTATTATCTGTGGAGGAATCATCAACTGCGATTACTTCATAATTGTCATAGTCTTGAGACAACAATGACTGGAGACACTTGGATATTGCCCGTCCTTCATTCCTTGCGGGCACAATAATGCTAACCATGGGTTTTGATTTTATTCGATATCTTGCTGACCATTCTAGTTTGGGTGATCTTGTAATTGACCACGAAATTAAAATCAGAAAATATACCCAACATGCAAGGATTCCAATATTAATTGCTAATATGATACCAACTGATACTAAAATAATCAACTGATACCGTTAACATATTCTAAATATAGACTATACGATAGATACTTTCTGGATGATAACTACCTGACCCTTATCAAATTAATAAAGTCAGACAATGCTGATTAGACTTCTATAGTCGAATATACCATTAAAGAATCAAACACCCAAAATCTGTTTTAGGAGAGCTCTATAATCTACACTTTCTTTACTGCTTCCGGGTGCAGGTAATTCAAAAATTAATGGAATTGGGCGATTAGCTCTAATACTAGTCAGTTGGCTACGGATTTCTTTTCCAATGTCTTCACTGATAAGAACAAGTCCTACATCGCTGACATTATCTAGACTATTGATATGGCGCAGAGCTTCAGTGGCTGACTCAACCTTAACACCTTCGACACCGGCCAATTGAAAGCTTGTTACAAAAATTCTACTTCCAACAGCCATAATTCTCAATTTGTCTTACACTCCTGATCCCGCAGTTCTTTTTAATTCTTTGTATGATAAATGGAGGATAGGTGATGTCAAATTTCTAGAACATTACAGATAAATCATGGTTTTTTAAATCCTTTCAACATTGTCTGAGAACCCGGATCTTAGGATATTGTATGTTCTATTAGATGGAATAGGTGATTTGCCAAACCCTGAATTGGACGGTAAAACCCCATTAGAGGCAGCTAATACTCCCAATATTGATATTTTGGCAAGAAAGGGGAAAATGGGTCAGGTTATAAGCGTTGGCGAGGGAATATCACCTCAATCTGATATTGCTGTATTCAATATGTTAGGTTACAACTTTCAGGGACAAAAATATGCCGGGAGGGGAATTGTAGAAATAATTGGATCCGGGGTTGAGTTTCGCGATGGAGACCTGGCTCTAAGAGGTAACTTTGCAACGTTAGATAACAGCAAAATAATAGATAGGCGAGCAGGTCGCGATATCATTAAGCAAGAAGCAAGTAGCATTTGTTCGTTTCTTGAAGCCAATGTAAAATTTGACGATCCGGACGTCTCTGTTAAGATAACTCCTACGATTTCTCATCGTGTAATAATTAAATTTAGACACAATAAGAAATCCCTATCCGATAAAATAACTAATACAGATCCTGCATATGGTAAACTAAATGGTATCGGGATTGCTAAAGCTGACATTGAAAATATGGCCGTACAGGAATCTACATCAGAAGACAATTCTGACTCATCCATATTATCCGCAAAAATTGTTAATGAATTTACACGGAAATCTATTGCTTTAATGAAGGATCACCAAGTAAATCTTGACAGGATTTCAAAATACAAGAAACCAATGAATGTTATATTATTGCGAGATGCAGGGAATAGCATTCCTAATCTTCAACCGATAAATGAAAAGTATGGGATTTCGACTTCCTGTCTTGTTGACATGCCCGTAGAAATCGGAATCGCCAAAATAATTGGTATGGATTTATTTTGTTCACAAAAAATTGATGATTATAGGCAAAAGGGAATAGAAGCTGCAAAAATCCTTGATTCGTATAACCTAGTTTATGTTCACATAAAAGGGCCTGATGAATATGGGCATGATGGCAACGCACTTGGTAAAAAGTCCAATATTGAACTTATAGATGAAAATTTCTTTGGTGTGTTCTTAAAATCAGTAACTAGGAAGCATGTAGTGGTAATTTCGGGTGATCATTCTACACCTTGCATTAAGAAATCGCATACAGATGATCCAATCCCATTATTAGTATCTGGAAATGGTATCAAAAGTGATGGAAGTCAACGCTTTACAGAATCTTGCGCAAGTAAAGGCGCTATGGGAACTTTGAAAGGATCCCAAGTAATTTCATATGTTTTGAAAATGATGATCACACAAAAGGATAGTTAGAAAAATAATCTTACAAGATATTTATTGCTGCGTTCCAGTCAGGGTTATCTTGCATTGTTCGCATACCTTTTCGTCAATATTTCTCTCAAGACTATGATGTGCATCGCATATGATAAGTGAGTACCGCATATAATTACAGAGCCCAATGAATTTTGAAAGAGTTTTTGCTGTATACGCCCTATTAGTTGAAAGATCATTGCTGATTTCTTTAATCATATTCATGATTTCACTGAGGGACATGAGTTTTGAAATTAACTCGTTATCTCCACGAGTACCTCTCAGATAATTGCTTACTGCTGCTTGAGTAATTCCCAACATTCTAGCTACTTCTTCTTCCTTTAACCCTTTTTCGATCACCAGCTCTTTTGATAATATTGCTCTTATCGCAGGGATTAGTAATTTAGACTCAATTTCTGATGGAAGTAGCATTAGGTGAGCCTAAATATAGCTTCTTAAATATATATAGTTTCTTTTGAATATTTACAAACCCTATGGGTTTATCATTCCGTTTTAGGTTTAGTTTTTAATAATTAATTTTTAGTCGGTATATTTGATTAATTTCGATTTTCTAAAGGTCTGTTTCCTTAAACGAGTTTAGTAAGAGCATTTTTGATCAAAAATTACATTTATTAATACTAGAATATTATTGACTAGAAATTGCAAAAATTCGACGATTTAGACATGAAAATATTGTCAGAACTTTGTAAGAATGCTAATATTTCTGTGCCAAGACTGAGTAAATTGTTATCCACTAATTCGTCTGTCCTATATAGTAGAATTAAGCGACTGTATAAGAGAAATTTGATCCAAAAATCCACCATAATTGTGAATGAACCTCTTTTAGGAATCAATGTAAAGGCCGTAGTTGGAATAAATAGAGATCCAAAATTAAAAGAGGAAATTCACACTGCGTTATTGAAAATATTTCAGATAATATCGATTTCTGAAGTAACAGGAAGGTTTGATATCCTGGTGACTATCAGTGCAACCACTCTGGAAGAACTCCACAATGTTGTCATTAAACAGATTGGGAAAATTGAAGGAGTTCAAAATACTGAAACCTTTGTAGAAATGCAAAGAACAGAGAAAGAGCGTATTTTTACCGCATAACTATATTTTTTTTAATGCTATTTGGTAGTAACGCAATAAAATTGATTTTTTTGCATAATCATTGCGATTAAGCATTATTTACTAAATATTGCCCTAGGAGTGTCAGAAAGTATGAGCCATTTGGATTGTATACTAGCTAATGGATTATTGAGTAGGAGTATCTTAGATATTTATAATTTCTCAATATTGCATGAATTATCTACCCTGGAGTCCTGTCATACCTTTTTTTCGTCAAATTATGAGTTTTGCTCATAATATAGATATGTTCAAATATTCCAATCTTGCGATAAAATGTGAATTTTTGTCTTTTGTACAACAAAAAGTATTGGAAATAGTCCAAACTCTGAAACTCGCAAAAAAAACTAGCAGGGATGACTATATGACGCATCTCAGATTGGTACTACTGGGAATTGGCATAGTAGGCGGAATTGCTTTTGTCATTAAGTTAATTGCAGAATTTCTAACCTTTAATGGGGAGTAGAGGATTATTTTCATATATCAAATCGAATTTCGAATAAGATTAATTTACTAGTCGTAGTAGTCCTTTAGGTAGCTGAATTGCAAAAAATAATCGGAACTCTTGGATCTCACTGCTCACTTCAGGTGTTAAAGGGTGCAAAGGATGAAGGTTTTAAAACACTATTGATTACGGAGAAGAAGCGGTACCGTGTATACCAGAGATTTAATTTTATTGACCACATAATACTGGTTGACAATTTTAGAGATATTCTCAAGTCAGATATTCAAAAAAGATTAGACCAATTAGGTTGTATTCTGATACCTCACGGTACTCTCGTTTCTACCTTGACTTCTGATGAAATAGAAAGTATTAACGTCCCTTTTTTTGGTAATAAGTTCATTTTAAGATGGGAGGCTGATAGAAATCTTAAACAAAAACTGATGGTAGAATCAAAACTGCAAGTACCAAGAGAAATAAATTCAAAGAGTGAAATTAGAGATCTTTGCATTGTGAAGTTACACGGAGCTGCTGGAGGCAAGGGATATTTCCTTGCATCAGATCAAAGTGGTTTCGATGAGGGATTTCATAAACTCTTAAATGATGATGTGGTTACTAACGAAAATGAGCTTTACATTCAGGAATATGTGAAGGGAGTTCCAGTGTTTTTACATTTCTTTTATTCTCCAATCTCCGGAGAGATAGAGTTAATGGGCGTAGATAGAAGATACGAATCGGATATAGACGGTATTTCGCGAATTCCATCAAAGCATCAGCTAAATGTTGCAGCGGAACCTACTTACAATGTAGTAGGAAATATCCCGCTAGTTTTAAGGGAATCCCTTTTGGAGGGAGTATACCAAATGGGTGAAAATTTTGTTGAAGCTTCTGAAAGGCTTGTTCCTCCAGGTATCCCTGGACCATTTTGCCTGGAAGGAGTGTATGATAGGGATGCAAAATTCATTACTTTTGAATTTTCTGCAAGAATTGTTGCCGGGACCAATCTGTATGTATCTGGTTCACAGTATTCGGACCTTCTGTTTAAGAATAATATGAGTATGGGGAGAAGGATTGCATTAGAGATAAGAAACGCAATAAACAAAAGGAAACTTGATAAAGTCCTCACATAGGGACCTAAATCTTCCCGTTGGAATTGGGTTCATTTTTGAATAAGATCGATTGAATTAATCAAACCATATATTGGGTTTTTCAAAAAATGTTCCAAGCTTTTTTTATCGTTAATATCCATCATTATTACTTTTTCATTTACAAGTGATACTGTAATAGGAACATCTTTCCATTCCAATACTCCATTAGTGTATATCTCCACCTTGCATTTAAAACCTGAAGAGTTGCCACTTTTACTTTTATACAAAATACCGAGTCTGTCTTTGATGTCGTGATCAACTGACTCATTTGATACCGGTCTGTAAACAATTGTATGAAAATGAATACCTCTTCCATCAACCTCGATCATTGTAAAGTTGCTTTTGAAATAAGTCAAATTATCCTTTAACACGTCAATCCTCCATTTTCCTCCTAGAATATATTTGGAAGATGAATTGGTATTGATGTCCTTGACAATTGGTTTTGTAGTATTTGACGCGTCATGCAAAAAAAGAATAGTATTGATCGTTCCTTCAGCGTTGAAAGACGAATTTGAAGTTTGATAAATAACATCGGACGCATTTGTCATAAAGGTTTGTCCATAAGCACTCGAATCAAAAAAATAATTTTCACCATAAGTAAAGATTTGAAGACAAATTACAAATGAGATTAAATTAATAGTTGAAATAATAAGCAAGTTGTGACCACATAGCATTACTCAAAATTAGAAATTTAACATAACTTAAATTTTACATTTCTATTATCTAATAATTTAGAAATCCTTAATAGATATTAAACTATGTTGCCCTATCTCGAGTATGAAACTTCTGAATATCTTTTTGCCTACTATTTCGGTAATCTTTGCTACCATGGTAACTGCTACGGTTTCTGGTAGTACGTCTGACGATTATTGTTACGATCATGAACTGGAGGATTCCATTTGTCATGAAACCCAAAGCTCGTGCCAAGTTGAGCGAAAAAATGACCTAATGGCAGAAGGTAAATGCTATAAGGCCATGATGTAGAAAATTTTTTATTATCTTTTGCGAATAAATATATCCATCTCACCGGACTGATAGGAATACAACGCGCAACCTTAGCGATCGTAGCTATGCATATCTCTCTTGATTGAATTATGTTGATAATTTGTTGTACATATCTAGTCGTCTAGTCAGACTATCAAGGTTTATTGTAATTTGATTATTTCATCCCATGTTCCAGTTGTCGAAAGCATATAGTATTTGCTTTGATCCGCTGACTCTAAGTGTATGATATCACCTGGCGTGATCTGAATATGAAATAATCTGTTCAGGAATTGCAGGAAACTTGGCCCTGCTACTATGCTCTTTGCTTCCTTTTTAAAGGGACTATCATAATACTCTTCAAAGTATCCGCTAGACCTAAACTACTAAGTTTTTCAACTAATTCAGACAATCAACAAATTGTGAATTCCTCTTGTAAACCATAAGAATTGCCATTGTAAATCTCTCTCATTACATATAAGCTGCTATTCATATATAACACTTCTCTGTTGACATGCGATTGTCAATCATTGATATTGTACAGAGTATCGAATTTACGGAGTTTCGATTTGCGAGTTCCTCAGGTATGATATTACCAAGACTTATAAACGAATAAGTGATAATATACTTATTGTATAACTCTTGTTCGATATGCGGTAATGACTTCAACAATCTAGTTAGCGGTGTTATTTATCTAAGTACAGTAAAGGGAAAACTAGAATTCTGTTCAGATAAATGCTGCAGAGATTTCCTAAAGAAGAATTTGTAGATCTGCACCTCTGGATTTAATACTTGTTTCTCTATGTTAGTATTATTCAACGTAAGATTGAACGAATAGGATTGTCAATGAATTACGAGGATACTCATTTTTTAGATCTGAAAAATAAGGCGAATAACCATTAATACCCGTGGACGTAATAAGATCTAGTGAATAAATCCCCAAAATGTATAGAACAACAACATGATATGTGTGACGGAAACATAATAGAAATGATCAATAACTCCAACGTAACAAGAATATGTGAATGTCAGTGTCATGACAATATGTACAAACTAGTTAGTAGAATGCAGGCTGCAAATAATCAGTAGTTTTCCCACCAGATTTTAATATTCAGGACATCTTTGTGATGTTTGAGCTGATTTAGGCCTAACTCTTTTATTGTTTGTTGTTTATTGTCTTACAATTGTCGACAAGTGCCAAGAATATGCGCATGACTGGTGGGCTATTCATGAATTGGCCCATCAGTTTAATTCCATATTCTAAGATGATAGGCAATTCTGGTCACCTTGAACCATTATAGTTTGTTGTCTAATGCATAAGTAACGCTACCAAATTAAACTGGTGGCCATCTTGTATCACACCAATCAACCATCAACTTATTCCACAACAGTCATATGTTGTTATAATATTTGTAAATTAAATAAGTTACAATTGTAACATCCGATGGTCGGATTTTTTTTGCCGTTAACGCAAATGGCCCTAGTTCCTCCGGATATTTTTATTTAAATCTCATAGATGATTAGCGCGGAATAATTCACATCTGAATTTTGCCTAGCGTCCTGCAAAAGTTTGGGTGTAGAAGAAAATTTTATGTCAATAAGTCTGAATGTACTACCATGCTGGTTTGTTATGTCTTCCATAAATTTATCGATATTGTCTGTCACCGATGTTAGTCTATCTGATTCAAATCCTATTGTCTTTATCATGTCTACCTCATGTTTCTAATTGGCTAAATGCCTTATCTGTCTTACCCTTCCCTAACTTTTTAGAAAGGCCCATTAAGGAGTATTATGGTAGTACTGGAAGACACATTATACCAAAACCCCGGGGTAATTCAGCAAATTTTTACTATCGTTTTACGAATATTTGTTCCGTCGCACCGAACTGATGGGAGGACAACTAACCATCACTCGTAGGTTTGTTTTGTACATTTGGATTTAACCAGTGTATTGTAAGTTCCGTCAAGTGGGATTTGTTTGCTAGTAAGTAAATCTATCTTATTCACTATCATGGGTATTGTCTGTCATATTCACCTGTTCCCGTAAGGGTATCGTTTTGTGTGTCATACGTTCCCTCCAACCGGAAATAGTAAGTTGGGTCATTCTCCTCAGAATTAGATTTTGACAAGTCGGGATATTCGTTGGAGCACTTGTATATTATGTGGTTGTTTTCTTGTTCAATGATATCTTTGACGCTATTTACGTAACAAGAGATTGACAATTCGTATCTCTCCACAAATTTTTTCTGTAAGGGAGTAAGATCCTTGTTTGTCACATTGTCGTGAATGTAAAAATATAGCGTAGTATACAAACGAGGATCAGTATCCTCGGGGTCTGGAAGTACTACATACGAAGAATATCCATCATCTTCAATCTGACATTGATTTGAAGGGCAAACTTTCTCCCACACTTCTCCTGATAGTTGGAAGTTCTTAGTGATAGGAGTTGTCCTCAAACCCTGCACCTCAAATACAAGATCGTTCTCTTGATTATTTTTCTCTTGTGAATACACAGGTGCATTTGTGTTGATTGTAACGAAAAACATTAGACTCGTCATTAGTACTCCTAAAATGAGAGTTTTCATTTTAAACCTGTATGTTGCGAGTTGCTTAAAAAGTCTTATTCGCCTCATCTAATGATCTTCAACTATCATATTGAATAATCTAACAACATAATTTAATATCGTCGTGACAACTACTTTTACTTTGGATGATTCTTGCACAAATCGGGGGATTTGAATTGAGGAATTCTAAATATAATTATACAGATACTGGTAATATCAAAATTAATATACTATCTTAAAATCAAAGAGACTGATGTTCCAAGTTTCGGTTGACTATTATGGGATAACGGTGGGCACCGAAGATAAGACTATTTATCTTGATCCGAATAAACAGCCTAATTCTGATTTCATTTTCATTTCCCATGCACATACTGATCATCTATACAAGAGCGTTAAAGAGAACGGTAATAAGATCATCACCTCACAAATAACACACAAAATAGCAAAGCATAGAGGCTACAAATATGGGGATACATACGAGGAACATGATTTCAAATTATTGGATTCAGGACATATTCTCGGATCGAATGGACTCCTAATAGAAGACGAGTTGTATTACACAGGTGATATTTCCACACGAAAAAGAGCATTTATGAATCCTGCCGTTATTCCCAAGGTAAAAACCCTCATAATAGAGTCAACCTTTGGCCATCGTGATTATATTTTTCCAAAATTTGAGAGCACAATACATAGGGCCAATCTAATAATTTCTGAAATGTATCACCAGGGTATACCAGTAATCTTATTAGGATATACTTTAGGAAAAGCGCAGATTCTAACAAATGTATTTAGACATTGGAAACCATTAATCATTCACGATTCGATACACGAAATAAACAGGATTTATTCGGAATTTGGTATCGATATGGATAACTATGTTACCTTCTCTGAGGCAGAAAAAAACAACATGTTGTCATCTCAAAATCCATGGTTAATGATTGCTCCTATGGAATCATGCAAAAATGGATTTCTAAATTATATTAAGACAAAATATGGTGCACTATCAATTGGATTTAGTGGATGGTCTGTAAAATCTTATTACAAAAACGCAATGGGATTAGATCATTGTTTACCTCTGAGCGACCATTGCGATTACAACGATTTGATAGCAGTAGTAAAAAAATGCAATCCTGAAAAGGTATATACATTTCACGGATTTGCCGATGGATTTGCACGAGATCTATGTTCAATTGGTTTTGATGCAGATCCACTTGTTTACTCTAGAGGAAAAGCCCGTAAAACATCACTGAAACTTGACGCCTTTTTTGGTAAGTCAAGAACTTAATATCTGCTTAAATCTACATCCTTCAATTGAAGTATAGCGATCTGCTACCATGAATCACTTTTTTTCTTGTTCTCTAAAATAGGGAATTACCTTTTTACCAAAGAGCTCAATGTTTTTGAAATAACCATCTCCCCAAAATCTAATGATAAAATGATTCGTTCCTGCTTCGATAAACCTTTCTAACATTTCGATTACATCATCTGGCTTACCCACACCTATTGCACTCCTCGCCACATCATCAGGTATTTGCATCGCTGCCCGTTTCATCTGCTCCATCAAT
>JAICQW010000149.1 GCA_025937665.1 Nitrososphaeraceae archaeon
CCAATTATTTTGAAAACACCAGCCAAAAACAGTTGTCCAAAATACGGATGGTCATATGGGAAATAGTACGTATCCATTGATTCCTGAGGGCCAAAACCTTGTAAGACTTGCATGGCCCTGCGCATGTAGTGGCCTTCATCTTGGTCGACATGCGGAAATCCTATTGGATTCCATAGGTGAGTAAAGGCGGATAATACTAAGGGAATAATAACTAACAGGTAATGCCTACAAGCATTATTTCTAACAACTAACAACCCAAAGCTTTTCTTCACGTCACTGGTTCACATTACTTGATATCTGTTTTAATCCTGACCTCTTAAAAAACCATCTCGCGGGGGCCAAAGTTCAATGTAAATCGACTGAATACTCATTAAATTAATGCAGATAATGAACAGGTGTCTCATGATAATCTATAAATCACATGCCAAATTTTAGAATTCTGTATGACGTCAATCCCTAGATGGACATCAGTTCTACATGTATTTGTTTTGTGCTTATTCTCCGTGTCTACTACTACGTCTAAATTTTACCTAATACGATGCGCAAGAAAGAAAATTACAAACTTGTCTTGTACGAATGGCCTTTATGCATATTGGAAGAGTTTGAAGTTTGTAACTGTAGTCCTCGTAGTAACTTTTACGTATATATTGATTCAACCTATCATACCCTCATGGTCGTCAGTAACAGCCAATGCGTCTAATGGATTGTTGCAAGAAAATACCACTGTGTCAAATGATCGAGAATTGCCTCAAACAACTATTCTTGACCCTTCTCTGCTAGTTGAAACTCGGAATATAATTATGCAACATAATGATTCGATTACAGAAAATTTTTACAATAGATTGATAGGAGAAGCTCAGACAATCCTATCGAAAAGGACTACCTCTGTGACAGAGAAAACTCAATTTCCTCCCAGCGGTAACAAACATGACTTCTACTCCTTGGCCGCTTATGAATGGCCAAATCCAAATACTACAAATGGCTTACCATATGTCTCGCGTGATGGTCAAATAAATCCGGAAATATATACCATTTCTGATAAAAAGTATATGGATGAAATGATACATGCCGTAAAGACTCTATCGTTTGCCTATTATTTTACTGATGATTCCAAATACCTTACAAAGGCTCAAGAGTTTTTACGAGTTTGGTTCCTCAATAACGATACTTACATGAACCCTAATCTAGATTTTGCAGAAATTGTGCGTGGCAAAAATGAGACAAATCCTTCAGGAATAATGGAGGGAAGACCATTGGTTGAACTGCTCGATTCTGTAAAATTAATGAAACAGTCACCTCTTTGGGATACCGAAGTTCAGCGGGGTTTGGAAAATTGGTTCAGCGCTTATCTTGACTGGCTCTTGAATAGCGATTCAGGAAGGATTGAGAGTAAAAAAATGAATAATCACGGGACGTATTATACAGTCCAAACCTCTTCAATTGCTTTATTTTTAAATAAAACAGACTTAACAAAGGATATCATAGAATCGAGTATGCAATCACTTAGCTCGGCAACCATCGACGAGGTATCCAAACTGATTGCAGTAAAGATTAGACCAGACGGGAGTCAACCATTTGAATTAAGAAGAACAAATTCTCTGGATTATAGCATGATTAATTTGCTCGCATTATTTGATCTGGCTTCTATAGCAGAACGTGTTGGAATCGACCTGTGGAACTATGAAATACATGGTTCGGGGATACGTGAAGCCTTAGATTATGTGCTCCCTTACGCATTAAAAAAACAATCTTGGCCTCATGAGCAGATCAATCAGATAAAATATCGTGCTGATAACTTGGCATGTCAGGCAATAGTACAGTATCAAGATAATGAAATGTACATTGAAGCGTACAAATCTGCTTATCGGGAGAATCAGAGTTTAAATGTCTACTTTCCCATTTGTAATCAAGCGATAAGTTGAGAAAACCCCAATTAGACCAGAATAATTTACCTTGATTATGTGATATTTTTTCGCTTATTCCCTCGTTTATCATCCCATGCTTGTTCATTCATGATGTTTAAAAGACTGCCTGGATAGTACCCAATGACTTTGGATAATTTCTATTCTATTTGTTAGTATCGCTCTGGTAGCAGATTTCGGAACACATAGAAATCAAAATAAAAAGAAATGGCAGAATGTTACTAGTTACGGTTCAAACGGGGACTATCACGCTTATTGAAATATCCTCATGGGGCTCATTAATTGTGTCAAATTTGATTCACAAACTACCATCTACATAACACAAAGGGTTACAAAATTAGAATGATAGCATTACCTCTCCTACTGAACAGGAATTATTTGATATTGTAATAAGTAACACAATAATTCTCTCTTGCAATAATATACTTATAATATTAAGATTGTTGCGCGGGTACACACAAAATTGTGGTACCTCATAAGGCAATATTCATGAAATAGACATCGAAGGTTGCTTTGAATGTTTGATGGATGAGACTAATTCTGAAATTTCTTATTGATAACGTTATCCAATACAAGTACAATATAATATCATAATGATTATTTATTAGAATACAACTCAAATCAGACAAGTGATGGAGTTATAGGTTGTGATGAACAAGAAACAACAACCAATCCCATCAATTGTCAGGTTCTATTTGGAGCAGAGTAGTATCAAGCCACGTATTTATCCATAAAAGGATTTACATTAGAAAAAATATAGATGCATATTCACTATTTAGACATGAAAATTCCGTACCAATGATCGAAATGGAGTGTACCAGAAATATCCGTTGATTCCGATTCCGTCTCGGTAGTTACTGAATCGATATCATATCCCTTTTGTTTTGCTAAGTCTATCACCTTACCAGCAGAATCAAGCCAGAGATCCTTTGCTTTTAATATTAACGTCTGATTACTTTCATATTCTACTTTTATAACAGTTTGAAAATCAAGCGGAGATGTAGAATTTCTCTTCAGTTTTTCATTTTCGGATTTTGCAAAGTCTGTGATAGGTAAGCCTGAAGAGAGTATCTGGGCAGTCCCATAATTGATTCCATAGACGGTGAATAATGTAAATATCATTGCTGCGGAAAGTACAATTAACTGTCGATATGACAATTTAGCGCTAGATTCCATTGAATTACGTTAAAGATGAAGTAATTTAAGTTATCTTGAAGATTTTGTATCATGTGAATTAAACAACGTAATATGCTAAGTGATTTCCTACGCAACCAAAGTCGTTAATTGGAAGCAACTCGTATAACTTCAATACCCTTTTCTACAAATCCCAAAGCAAGGACTCGCTATCTTAATTTTTAATAATTTCAGTAGCACTAACCCCACTAAATGGATTTAAAACTAATGAACCCAAGGTGAAAATTGTGTGCTTTTCGGCTTATTACAAATTTGCGTAAATAGCTTTCCTAATTTTTTAATCAACAAGATACTGACTGTTTGGCAATCGTTATCGATTATTGATTTTCTGGTTATTTATCGAAAGATATTATAAAGCTCGACGATTGGCATAGTAATGACCAAAAACGATACTGATTTTTGTCTCTCTTTTAATTGTCCTTTTTGTAACATGGTCCATATACCAATTTGCTCACTCCCTGTATTTCGGACAAACAACCGTACTATATACTACCAAAATACTGAATTCACAGCAAATAGCTACAGCTGGTGGAAGCGTATATGTAGTGTGGATACAAAATGAAAGTTTGCACTTTAGACAAGATACTGAAAATAGGACCGGACGTGACTCCCGAATTATTCTAAGTAATAACGTAAGCCTCATATCTGCTCCACAGATAGCTGCAACAGATAACGGGAATGTGTATCTGGTATGGACAGACAAAAAGAATAGTACTGCTGGAAACGATACTGATATTGTGTTCAGATGGAGTTCTGACGCTGGCAAAAGTTTCGAACGGAAGAAACTTAGCACTAATCCGAATGTTTCCTCTTTATCTCCACAGATAGCTGCAACAGATAACGGGAACGTATATTTGGTATGGATTGAAAACGGTTTTAATTTCAAAGAAATTGTAAGTTACGGAAACATCATGGGACAAACAATCATTCTGAGCAATAGTAGTGAGGTTATGGAGCCAAAGATAGCTGTATCAGATGATGGGAATGTGTATTTGGGATGGATGGACAAAAAGAGCAATAAAGTTGATGAGATAATATTACTCTTCAAACATTTAAGCAGTACACCTTAGGACCAAATATGTCATTATCATCACTATTAAAAATGAATATTATAGATTTAACATTTTCTAGGGAGGTTAGATAAGTTACAAAAAGACTAAGTTTAAATTATTTAGTCTATTTCGCATCCGGCGAACTTGTTTCTAACATGTTCCTTTCCATTTCTAACTCTCTCTCACTTAACAATTTTTCCAAATCTTTTTCATTGTATTTATTGGCTAATTCTTCATTTACATGTATCACTGCTTCATTTATGTTCTCATATGAAGTACCAAATCTTTCAGGCAATTCATTTGCTTGTTCCTGTGTTGTAATTACAGAACCTGGAGGTACAAATTTATTATCAGGAATCTCTATCTCTCCTGTAATTGTACTTGATACTCCGATAGCAACGTTATTACCAACCTTAGCATTAAATATTAAACTTTTCATTCCTACAAAGGTATCATTTCCGATCCACGCAGGGCCATGTACCAATGAGTCATGTGCTAAACTTGTTCTATCCCCAACAAAAACAGAAAATCCATCTTTGTACCCTGAATTATTTGCCAAGAGCCTGTCACCATCAACACTGAATCTTCTATTGTCTACAAATTTTCCTTCTTGGCTTGTTTCTAAACCGTGAAGAACCACTCCATCCTGCATATTAGAAAAATCTCCAATTTGGATTGGAGTCCCCTCGTCACCTCGACAAA
Source organism: Nitrososphaeraceae archaeon (assembly GCA_025937665.1). GTDB lineage: Archaea > Thermoproteota > Nitrososphaeria > Nitrososphaerales > Nitrososphaeraceae > TA-21. The sequence goes on from JAICQW010000149.1 coordinate 4,871, forward strand.
CTGCTGTGGGTGCAACAAAGACCATTTTACCGACAAAACAATTCCCAATCACAACCGCAAAGG
>JAICQW010000139.1 GCA_025937665.1 Nitrososphaeraceae archaeon
AAAGCAAGGAGTAGACGTTGTCTTTGAGCATATTGGAAAATCAACGTTCCCACAGGAAGTAGGTCTCCTCAAAATGGGCGGTACATTAGTGGCTACCGGTGCAACAACAGGATATGATTCTACTATAGATCTAAGATACTTGTTCTTCAAAGGAACTAACCTCCTTGGTTCAACGCAGGGCACTAAAGCTGAGTTAGAGCAAGTAATTCACTGGACTGCCAAGGGTAAGATTAAGCCTTTGATTAGTACGGTTCTGCCATTCTCCGACATGGCAAAAGGACATACCATGATGGCAAACGCAGAGCAAATTGGTAAGATTGTGACAACTCCTCAAAAACTTTAATTTTCCATTTTTTTGAGTACATGTACAGGAGTTTACTATTTATTCCTGGAAACAACGAGAGATTTTTAGTAAAGTCAACTAGTCTTAAACCAGATATACTTTGTTTTGATCTGGAAGACTCTGTACCATCAAATGACAAACAAGTTGCAAGAAAACTGGTTGCTGAACATCTGGCTTCCCGACAAGAAGACAAGGAATCATCCACTTATGTTAGAATCAACTCTGTAGATTCTGGATTAGTTGAAGAAGACCTTGATAAGATAATAGTCAACGGATTGGATGGAGTTGTTATACCGAAGATTAGCAATAGTCAAGAAGTTATTGAAATTGCTGACAAAATCGGGACTCTTGTGTCAAAACGCGGTAATTCCTCTAGAATTCGAATAATCCCATCCATAGAAACAGCTAGAGGAGTAATAAATGCTAATTCAATTGCATTATCACATGAAAATGTGGTAGCCCTCGTCTTTGGGGTATTTGATTATTTGTATGACATGAATATTGATGTTCAGTATGATGATAGTATTAGTTACGAATATGCACGATCAAAGATTCCTGTAGATGCCAAAGCTGCGGGGATTGAAGCATTGGATAGTATATGGCAAGAAGTAAATGATATTGATGGTTTGATTAAAGATGCAACTAACGCAAGAAAATTGGGTTATTCTGGTAAAACATTGATTCATCCTTCTCATATAATTCCAGTTCATGATATTTTCAGACCAACAAAAAAACAAATAGAATGGGCAGAAAAAGTATTAGCTGCGTTACAAGATGCATTTGAAAAAGGAAACACTAGAGGTGCAATACTATTAGATGGTAAAATGATTGATGCGGTTCATTACAAACAGGCTAAGTCTGTAATAAAAGCTGCAAAACAATAAGTAATATCCGCAAATTCACACTAGGAGAATAGATAATGTTCCTATTTATTAGATAATAGACTATCAGGACATTGTCTTTTGTCCATACTGCCTTAATTCGTATTGTAAATGGTTAGAATATTACTGGACATGTTCTCTAACAAAATAATGAAATCCTTCACTCAAGATAGAGTATGGAATAATCAAAGCGCTAATGGCTACACTACTGTAAGCTCGGATATTTAGATTCTGGTTGGGATCTTTACTGACTCGAATTTGCTTGCTCGGAAACTCCTTAATGACATTCCTGATGATTATATTCATTTTTACCTTTAATTTAATTATTAACTTAATTAAGTTGAGGTAACATAGTTCAATGAAAATGATGAGTTGCTAGTATCAAGAAAGCTGATTTCAGCCATTTTTGAATTATATCCAAGAAAAAATTATGCAAGGACAATTCAGGCTCACAGTAGCCTAACTCATTCGTAAGGTATAACAGTTATAAAGCAATAATAATAATCTGTACACCAGGTTTAGCTGTGAAAACCGATATTCCTTACTATTCTCAAATGGTATCATTGATAAAAACGATAAGGAATATGAAGTGGAATCTAGATTTTAGTTATTTTAGAAAATGGATACTCATTGGCTTTTTATTGGGTATTGTTGCCGGCCTTAGCGCAATTGGACTATTTCTTTCCGTTGAATTTTTTACAGGTCTATTTCTTCAAATAGGAACAGGTTACATTCCTCCTTTGCCAGGTGGGTTCCAGGGAAGTCAAACTTACGCTTTAATTATTGAAAAACCTTGGTTAATCCCTTTGATATGTGGTCTTGGAGGTCTGGTAGTTGGGTTGATTACAACTCGGTTCTCGCCAGAATCCGAAGGACATGGCACTGACGCAGTAATTGATGCTTACCATTACAGGAGTGGTAACATTAGGGGACGGGTTCCTCTTGTAAAGGCTATTACGTCATCTATTACTATTGGAAGCGGCGGAAGTGGAGGTACCGAGGGGCCGGCAGGACAGATTGCAGCTGGTCTTGGATCAATCATAGGGAAACTATTCAAGTTGAACGAAGATGAACGAAGAATTGCTGTTGCAGCTGGTCTTGGGGCGGGTATAGGAAGCATATTCAAGATTCCTCTAGGGGGCGCAGTATTTAGTGCTGAAGTTTTCTATAGAAGGGATTTTGAAATTAGAGCTTTGATACCAGGATTAGTAGCCTCAGTAACAGGTTATACTGTATTCGGGTTCGTTTTTGGATGGGATCGTTTATTCTCAATTCCTCTTGACCTGGTCAAATACACTCATCCGGCTTCTCTCATACTTTATGCAATCGTAGGACTTGTTTCGGCCGCCGTAAGTGTAGTATATGTAAAGACCTTTTACTTGATATCTGATTATTTTAGTAGACTTCAGATCCCAAAATATTTGAAACCAGCTATAGGAGGCGTTCTGGTAGGGATGATAGGAATTGTATTTCCTCAAATACTAGGTACATCATACGGATGGTTACAAGTAGCAATAGACAAGGATTATGCGTTGATGCCTTTCTACATACTTGGAGCTGTAATTGTTTTCAAAATTCTGGCGACATCATTGACTATAGGTACTGGTGGTAGTGCGGGTGTATTTGGACCTTCCATGGTAATAGGGGGATTAGTTGGAGCGTTCATAGGAACAGGATTTCATCTAATAGGACTATTTACATGGATAGATGTTTCGTCGGTCATTATTGTAGCTATGGTATCATTTTTCGGAGCTACCGCGAAAACTCCAATTTCCTCAATTATTATGGGGAGTGAACTTACCGGAGGTTATGCACTTTTGGCGCCAATGATGCTGGCTACTTTTATTGCTTATATTATGTCTGGGCAGCACAATTCAATATTCCGAAATCAGGTACTAAACAGATCTGATTCGCCTGCGCATAGGATGGAATATCAGCGACCAATACTTAGCGATCTTTATGTAAGGGATGCCGTCAGAGAGGCCAATACTAAACTATCAAAAGATATGTCCATCGAAGAGACTCTTCAAATAATGAATCGAAATAATGATAAGATGATTTTAGTTGTTAATATCCAGGGTATTCTCGAGGGGGTTGTATACAAGAACAAGCTCTTTGAATTTCCCGAAGAATATCGCAAATCTGTCAGTCTAGAAAGCATTATGATAAAGGATCCCTTTTTTGTATATAACTCAGATTCACTTCATAATGCGCTTGTTAGATTATCGTCAAACGATCTTCAAGAGATGCCCGTATTATCAAATGAAGATGACAAAGTTATTGGAAAAATTACGATATCAGATTTAGTAAAGCTATATGATAAAGAGGTTCAAAAGATAATTAAAGTCATAAATCGTACTGATATAAATACCAAAAACAATGATACCACTAACAAAGACCAGATAAAAAATAAATTTACTCATTCAGATGAATGATGATGCCGACTCTCTTTTTCTAGGATAATGTGTAAACTAATCTGTTTTTAATTTTGATGGTGCTTCCATGATTTTTGGTTGTGGAGAAGACACTGTTTTGCAAGGGTCTCCTTTTACTTGATGAAGTAATTTTATACCGTTGTCCACTAGATCTCTCACAGATCTATTGACATATCGCGATTTTGAGAATTGAAGTACATTATTTTCCATATCTTCTGCGTTCCAACCTCTACTCCAGCCCATAAACGCGAAAGGTGGTAAAGAAAATCCTAGTTCAGTGAAAAAGACCATCATGTTTCCTGCGACATGTTGTATATTGTCCTGTCCTCCTGTAATAATAAAAGATGCTACCTTATTTTTTACTAGTACGCGATCATGTAATGTGGTTTGATTCTGAACACAATTAAGACGTTCAATCATCTTAAAGTACAATGAAGATGCATTTCCCCATCTAATCGGAGTTGAAATTAAAACTATATCAGCCCAAAGTATCATCTTTCTATAGACTTCGTTCATCCCATCGTTTTCATCCATCTCTGAAATTGAACAAGGCCATGTACATGCTTGTTCATTGATACTGTAATATCCTTCACAATTTCGGAATTCAAGGTCTCTCAGCTTTAGTAAAACCGTAGATGCATTGTACTTTTGCTTTGCATATGATAGTGCCTTATTTAATGACATTTCAGATGTGGAATCTCTTTCTAAAGTTTGGTTCATATTTGTAGTAGATATCCCTAGGATATTCAAGGAATCTGGTGTGGTTTCGTATTGCAGTTTTATGAGGTCCTTCAAAGATCCATCGTATTTCTTATTTGCCGAGAATACAATGGGTTGGTTAGAGACAAGAATTTTTCCATTTTTTATTTTGACATCATAAACAGTTTGTTGTTCATCATATCCGGGTGGCGCCTTTCCGTTCGAAACATTATATTCCCATCCATGCCAGGGACATGTTACGTAATAGCCATCATATTTTTTGCCTATTTTTCCTTTTGTCAATGGACCACCCTTATGCAGACAACTGTTGCCCAATGCGGTAATCTTATTATCAATTTTAAACAATGCGATATCTTTACCTTTTATAGAAATCAGCTTGCTTGTGCCATTAATGAGTTCCCTTTCATTTATGGTCTCTATGAATTCCATGCTAATTATTATTATTTGAAGTTATTATAGTATATCTGATTGTAAATAGAACTGCTATCTCAACAAGCACTCATTTTTTCAGATCCAATTCTGTTAAAAAGCCATGATAATAACTATAGTTCCCCGTGTTAATCACGTAAATTGAGAATCTGCTTCTACTTGAGATGAAATATTTTTATTACGATCGGAATTGTTATTCAATGCTTATTGTTCACTGGTATCGTCGAGTGTACTGGAATCGTCAAATCAATATCAAAAATAAAGTCCCCCAATAGAACCGCAGACAAGAGAATTTAAATTGACCAAGGAAAACTAAGTAGGGGATTAAGTGAGGGTGATAGTGTAAGTATCAATGG
>JAICQW010000304.1 GCA_025937665.1 Nitrososphaeraceae archaeon
AGAAATGCTCTACCTTGTGCCCAGAGTTTTAATGGGATTACTTGCAGTATTAGACACTTTTCTCATATACAAAATAGCCGAACGGAAATATAATCGAACAGTAGCTTTCATCGCAGCGGTACTTTTTGCAGTAATGCCATTCAGTTGGATATTCAGAAGGATTTTGTTGGATTCTATTCAGCTTCCATTTATCTTATCTTCTATTTTGTGTGCTCTCTATATTGGGAGTTTAACGAAAACAAATACGAGCGATAAAAATAAAAAAATAATTTGCCTAGGTAGCGCTTTGGCGTTATGCTTTTCGGGCATATTTTTAGGACTAGCAATTTTTACAAAACTTCTTGCATTTACGATGATCCCACTTGTAGGATATCTAGTGATATACAACGATAGGACTAAAGAGAAAAGGAGATCATTTAAGATCCTATGGTTTTGGTTCATCCCTGTGATTCTGTTACCATTAATTTGGCCTCTTTATCCTCTTCTAAATGGAAATTTCGATGAATGGATCGAAGGTATATTATGGCAGACGAGCAGGACAACTAGATCACTATCAAACACACTTGAACATATCATAGTTAATATCGATCCACTTTTGATACTAATAACGGTTTCAGGATTTATTTATGCGCAAATAAGAAGGGATTATTTCCTTTTATTGTGGGCAATTCCTTATTTGGTTACATTATTTCTTGTCGACTGGGTATATTTTTTTCACCTTACTCCAATATTTCCTGCATTTTGTATTTCAGCAGCAGTCCTATTCTCTACCATATTGAGAAAATATTATAATAGAATACAAGAATATATGGCAATTTCACTAATAACTTCAATTATTGTAATGAGTTTGTTTTTCACAATTACGTTAATCAGTTCAAATGTTAACAGTCCCTACTTCCAGTTAGTGTCGTTCTTAAATGAGGTAATACCTGGTAATGAGGATGAAACTAATGCGAGCGAAAAAGTAGCCGTTGTAGGTCCAAACGGATCATGGAGCTTTATCTGGTTAGTAAAATACATTTTCGAAAGAGATATTGATTTTAGATGGTTTGACCATGGTAGTGACTATCTTGGTGAACCGGTCTCGACTCAGAAATTTCTCTTGGTAGTGGATAGAGAGATGCGATATTCTATCTTTCTAAGTAATTCGAATGAAGAACACGTTCGCCAAATAAGAATGCTTTATGACAACTCCACTCCATTGAAAATCTTCAACAGTAGTATGTATGGAGACAACCCTCGCAAATACCCATATACAAATATTTTTGATGATTTCTACAAAGTCGGAAATACAACAAAAATGCGTGGGGTTGATTGGAGCAGAGAAATTGAAGTGCGAGGAAACTATTCTATTAGTTAGTTTGATTCTTTGTCATCAATTATTCAGGGGTCATGATTTTGATTTCCGATGTATCTTGTTTGTCAATAATTTTCGTAGAAAATTGTCAAAATTTAAAAATCAGACGGAACTAATATACTTTGTGAAAACCACCAGGTAGTAGATTTGTTCAATGGTAAATTAAACATACTCGCAGGCAAACCACTCCTCCTAATTATCATCCCATTAGCATTATCCGCCTTTACTCACCTATGGAATCCAGTAGGGTTTCCAGCAATACATGTAGATGAAGGCCACTACATGCGCAGGGCCATGCAAGTCTTACAAGGTTTTGGCCCTCAGGAATCAATGGATACGTACTATTTCCCATATGACCATCCGTATTTTGGACAACTGTTTTTGGCTGGTGTTTTCAAAATAATTGG
>JAICQW010000035.1 GCA_025937665.1 Nitrososphaeraceae archaeon
TGATTAAGACAGGTGAATTACTACACCCTTTTCTTTTTTTAAGATTGTTTAAAAGTTTAATCCTTATGATGATAACATCCAAACAACTAGATATTATTCAATAATTTTAAATTTTCATATGATTCCCTAAGTTTTATATATAGATCTTTTACTGCCGGTTCCAACAATGCAAAAGATAGGTAGAAATCTTCAGCTTCTCGCAAATATCTCTTAATTTTGTTATTCACTAGATTTCCATCTAATTTTGGCATATTGCTAATGAATTTCATATTATTTTCTCTATCTACCAATTTTATGACTTTCATATCATAGTCAGCAGAGCTCAATCCTTTGCAGTAATCATGAAATCTAGCCAATTGCCTTTCTTCATCATTAATACCAGGGTAGTTTTCAAGAGGTTTTATCTTTAGATCCATACAAATCTCGTAGACCCTAATACCAAATCTATACTTGAGATAAGCATCAAAACCATATTCTTTTGTCTTGTACAGATCAAGTATTCTGTCGTTATCCTCCATCACATCATGTAATATCGATGAGACTATTTCGACACTAGTAATATTACGATTTACTGTGAGATAGTGTTTGACTATATCCCTTGTAACAGGCCATATATGAGTTTCAAGAAACGGTGACTGATTGTCTTCCCGTTTAATGCCACTATGAATCTCGGTCGATACATCCATAGCTGTGATAATATAATCATCAATCCTTATTCCATTTTTGGTAAGGAAATTCTCTAGCTCTTCCCTCCTCAGAAAATCCTGATTCTTCATATTTATAATTGAAACTTGCACAACAAAAGGGTTTCTTCGAGATAATTAAAGAATTTACTTGTATACATAATTATAATATTAATTATCAGGGTCGTAATTAGCGGCTTTTGCGTCATAATCTTTTCTTAAATCACTTTTTTATTTCTTATTCATAGCATCAATTGCCCTCTTTTTTTCCTCATTTAGTTCATCGAGTGAAACACTATTTGCCAAAATAATAGTGGCACCATCAATTTCGCCCTCTGTAAATATGGCTGCATATTCAGTTGAAGATAAAACTTTGATTACAGAATCGTCCTTGGGTAGCTTTAGTTCTAACTCCCTTAAGGGTATGACAGACCCATAATTATCAATATCAAGTTCAACAACTTTTATTTTGTTTCCTTCAATTATCTTGTCTACCTTTACTAACAAGACGCATTATCCACCGAAGTATTATACATCATCCAGCTACTTAGGTATTTACGCTACTTGGCTCCCAGATCAAACAGAAAATGTTCAAAAGAGCTAATTCATAATACGTTCCGACTTGATCAAATGCTTTTTTTGAAATAGTTCTAATATTGTAATTTGGTAACTAGTATGTTCAGGAATCAGTTTTTCAATTAAATACAAGTTCTCTTTTGTTATTAATAAATTCTTATGGATAATCTTATTAATGATATTTGTTCTATATCATCTAATGATTAATAAGATACGTGAGCAGAATATCGTGCTTCTACTCCCCATGATAGTAACTTTAAACACTGTATTTGTTTCTGGATTTATTGATCTTGACACTAGTGGGTTGTTTATGTCAAATTCTATTAATCTTCGTGAAGGTGGAAAGACAAAATCATCAGGATTACCCACTAGTCATTGGTGCAGAAAATGTTCATCTGACTCATTTTCTCTGGAAGATACAGTTCAAGTTACACCTGAATCTAGTAAACCAACATTATGTGAAATATATGTATGCGACGACTGCGGCCAGAAAATTGAATATTGGAAATATTTCGAAGGAACCTAGCCTACCTGAATTTTTTCTTTGGTCCACTAGTATTGCAGGAATTGTCATTTGAATTGTAAATTGTCTATCATGGATAATACATTGATATCATCTAGTAATTACAAAATTTAGAATAACTAATAAATTTCCTGCTATCCAGATATAATATTGTACTTGTGATAGTTGCCAGAAATTTAATCGGTGCTTTTAGGTCAACAATTGTATCATTTAATTGCTTATTAATTAATTCATATGTTTCTATTCGCTGATGGAATTTAGATAACTGTTGGTATAGCTCCTGTTGCCTCCAAATTAACTCAAATATGGTAACGAAAGAAATAACGGTTGATCTTATAGAAGAAAACATTGATACACCTATCGCTTCATATGAGGTTCTTTTATTATCATCTTTCAATCCAACAAACAAGAGAAATTTTCTATCAACTAGTAAAAAGGAGGCCTTAATTCTTTAGGATACATCAAGATTCATGATGTTAATGTCAATTCATCTTTCATCTTTTTTGAAACTGAATCAATGTGATCATCAAATGGAGTAAGGATTCTTATTCTTAATTTATCGTTATTTTTTTTCAATTGTTGTAATTTCGGTAATATTCCCATGCGTTCTTGTCTGTGGAAAGCATTTGAGGTTGAAAACAGTCCTAAAATTTCATTTTCTGTTAACCAAGCCAATTTAAATGCAAGTTCTTGAACCTCTGAAGGGTCTCTTATGATTTGACAGACCTGATTTTCAATTTTCTCAGCCTCTTTCTTGATAGTATCCAGTTCATGTTCCCCTAGAACATATCTCTTCAAATTAGAATCGTAACGTATTGTTCTCCGATACTAATGGACTTGAATTCTTGGCCATATAGGTTTGCCAGTTTCTTGAAAATGGTGATACAAGCTGGGAATCAAAAAGGTATCTCTCTCGATCGACTGTTTCTTCAATTGATGCGTCATTTTTCAGTATTTTACCACATAATGCACAAGTATCGCTGTCATGGAAACTTTTGTTTTCTGGGAGATCGTTAATGCCATCGAACAACTGTCTACTAATTCTATAGACTTTTTTATAGGTTTAACGAAATAATTGAAGAATTATTAAAATTATTCATCGAATTTTATATGATTTATACAAAAAACTTAATTTACAGTTTTAATAATATACGAAATATTCGATTATTTGGCTGACTCTACATTCTATATTCTACGTGATTGAGGTCGACTAATGTTCTAATTTTTTTTACTAGATGATTTCAAAAAACTGACTATTTGTTGTAAGTATATTTCTGTTCTCTTAAGTGCATGGCATTAGCCTCAATTCAAGAAAACGAAACGACAACAAGTCAACCAGTAAATCAGGTTCACGCAAGCGTAACTAACCAGGGTTTTACTGTTGGACAAAGTTGGGGAGCTTTGAGAAAAGCTTGGAAAGGGTATCGAATCGCAAAAGTACAAAGCGATGATACCAAAATGACAGAGTATGCAAACAAGATCAGGAAAATTCAGGGTGAATTAAACATCGCCGTATCGTCATTCCCTAATTTGGGAATCTCCTAAATTTTTTTCTTTTAATACATTAAGAACGGGAGTATTTATTAACCTCCTAGCATTCATATATTTAGTTCAGGAGGGTATGTATTTATGAGTAACAACAATTCAAAATCTTTTACACAAGAATTTTTTGGATTTCTTAAAACTTTTGGTATTATTGGACTAGCTATTGCATTTGTCATAGGTTTAGCAGCATCCAGACTAGTAACATCACTAGTTCAAGATATTGTTAATCCAACAGTAGGTCTATTTCTTCCAGCGTCTCTAGAAAAAATGTCTGCGAATGTTACCACTCTTTCCGGAGGCACTTCAGAGTTCAAATATGGAGACCTAATTGCCAATATAATTGATTTTGTCATAATCGCATTGATTGTATTTATCGCTTATAAGTTCCTAAAAAGGCACAAACTAATAGAAGATAAGACAGAAGCTGAATCTAAATAATTTTCGTTCCCAAATCCTAGTTATGTTCACTTGTGTAATAATATATTACTACAATAAATAACATCATCATTTTTTTTGATGTACACAGCTCTGATTATTAAAAGGAAAATTTTCAAATATGATATTTAATGCAACCTTCCTACTAATTCATTTATCCTTCAAGCAAAGAATCAATCTTTCTATTCAATTCCAAGATCTTTTCAAGCAATTTTTCATGCCGTTCTTCAGCCTGCTTTATCTTTTCAAGCAATTTTTCATTATATTTTTCTAAATGTTCTATTCGATTCAACGTATAATCTTGCTTGTCAGAAGTCTTCTTTTGTGTGTTGAAAATCAACCAACTAATAATTACGCCTATAATTGCTCCAATTAAGATTCCTAAATAAGTACTGGACGCGTTTGTCATGTCCAAGCAATTTGGAGATAGTTCCGGTATACAACCCCATATCCGGTATACAACCCCATATCTGAGTTATCAACCACATGATTTTAGATTATAATAATACCTATTAATCCATTAATAAAGATGGTAATATAGTTCCTAATATTCTGATTTCTGAATAGTGACGTGACGTATGCAAATAAAACGAGAAAAACTGGTCTAATTTCAGAGAATCATTAAATTCAGATTTAACCAGACAGATTTACGAACGATGTCTTAATCGGTTTTTACTCTACTGTGATTCAGACCTAGAATCTATGGAAAAATTAGAACCACAAAAGATAACAAACCTGAGATGGGATTTACCTACTAGCCTAGTAAACCCCACCTATCTGACAGACAACTTACACTTAATGATCTAAAGGACAATAAATTATAATAATGTGGATCGATGGGGTTTTGATCCCAGAATTCTATGAATCCCCACCGGCGGTTATAAGGTGAGTTCGTTTGCGTAATTTGCTTATACACAATAAATTATTTTAAAAATTCAAACCTTTTACATAAAATTAATTGGACTATTTCTAATCCATTTTTTCTTCTGTCTTTTCTTTTTGGTATTCGCTATCTATATCCTTGTCAGGATCTTCGACTTTATTTGCGACTGCTTTTGCACTGGCTTTAACCTTATCTCCTGCATCCTCCAATTCTTCCCCTGCATCGTTATATTCACTGTTTTTCGTTTCTTCAACACCTTCTCCAGTGTCATCAACTGCCTCCTTAATTCCCTGTGCAGTGCCTTCAACTACTCCTGCTGTGCCACCAATTACTTCCTTAAATCCCTTTTTTACTTTATCAAAAGCGTCTTCTTCTTCAGTCATGATAAACTTACTACAACAAGTTATTTAACGCTTCAAACGTTGTATGAAGTTACAAAAAATTACTATTTCTGGTAACCCGAATCACTTAAAACGTTTCTAATATGTTGATTTTATTATTTTTTACTTTGAGGTATATATAATATATTTCCCAAAGAACACTACATGGAAAAGTGTTCTCATGAAACTAAACAATATTATAGATTATCAGAATTGGATAGGAAACTATTAAAAATTTTGTTAACACCCAAAGCACAGTCAAAATCTACTCTGAGCATTTCAGAAGAGTTAGGAGTACCTCTTAGCACAATTAGAAGACGGCGAAAACTATTGGAAAGCAAATTTCTAAAAATGGTCTATGTGCTAGACATTGAGAAATTTGGCTGGAGACGTGTTGACTTCTTCATTTCAATAAAAAAGGGGTTGGTTGACTCTGTTGCCCAAAAATTGCTTGAACATAATAATGTGACTTATGTCGGCAAGAGTATAGGGGAGCATACCATTGATTTAAGAGTTGAAACGATTCTGAAGGATAATGTGCTTTTGCTTGACCTGCTTGAGGAAATAAAAGGTATGGACGGAGTAAATGAAGTTGTCTGGAGTGAAATCATAAGTGTCGTTGGAAGAAAAATTTCAATTCCCACATCGATCATAGATGAAATTTGAGTTACAATATTGGATGTAACCAGTTAAATAGACTTTGAGACGAAATGATCTTTCTTTACTATTCATTAGAAATACTAGTCAATTAAACCACAATGTGGTAAATAGCAACAACAAATATCCACTGTTGTAAATCAACATTCTAGATCTGCATAATTTAAGCAAGTTAAGGTATATACAATTAGTGTATAGTATTAATGATAGGAGTATTCAGGATGTTCTACAAAGTCTCGGTAAAGTTGTCGTAGATACAAATGAACTTGCTCGCTGGACTTGGTCAATTGAAGCGACTGCAAAAAGTATGAGTAATGATAAAAACGCTATAACATTTGAGTATTTCTCTGACGGAAAAATCTTTAAATTCTTTGTAAAGGATGCTAAATCAAGGGATAATTTACTAAAGTCGATTCAAATACATCTTCCCTTAATTCCCGAGTCGGTTCAAGGTTTTTTCAGTGTGTTCAGATATAATTTAAAGAATGTGAAATTCGGTGCCCCATAAAGGAACAAATCATAGAAACTATGAATTCGATCCGTATTGCAAGAAAGTTGTTTTAAATCCCAAACAAGGACAATAAGGCCTTTGACAGCGAGAACCGTCTGGACTATGATCATGTTTTTTATGCCCGCAACTAAGACAGATGTCATTTACGTGCACACAATTTACAACTCAAATTAACTTATAATAGTTAAAGTTTTTTAAAAAATAAATTAAGAAATTCTAAACACTTAAGAGAAAATAAGAAATAAAAAGTTTACTGAAAATCTGATCAACCCAATCCTAAAGATCTGATGTATGGACATTTTTAGTCCTTCTATGAGTTGACCCCACAATTAAAATCACTATAGCAACACCGATGAAATATGCATAAGGATATCCGACTATGAACATTGCAACAAGCGTACTCACTACCCCAACAAGAGAGTCACTACTAATGTTTCCGTAAGCCAATACTTTGAAGCAAACATGAGGACTAGAAAGAACCTTGTTAATTTAAGGATTCATGCCATTACAAAAAGAAATTATCGTCTAAGCAAGATGCAATTACCAATAAAAACACAAGGCCTGTAATTAGAAGTAGAAAATCATAACAATTTCTTTAAATAAGATTGGCAGTTCAAATACGAATAATGATTCAAGAATCAATATACGCATGTGTCGATTGTGGCTGTCTTTTTATCTATGGTAGTAGGAGAAGTAATAGTACGCATTGTCCAGTATGCGATTGTTCATCTTCACAAGGAATTAGAACGATAGATATCAATTTCACATCTAAATAAGTAGGTAAAATTTAAAAGTGAATGATGTCATAAACTGGTAAAATTCATTGGATTTCCTATTGTGCTATAAATATCAGTATGTCAATACCTATTTTACTATTTTTTTTGGGGATTATCAAGCATGGTATTCAATATGAATTAAAATTATCTACCACTACCTGGTAAACCGATTCCCTTTAATGGAGTACGATAATCCGTAGTTACGTTAACTCCTTCTTTTGTAGAGATGATGATCTTTTCTAATTTTGTATCTGGTTTTGGATAAAAGAAAAATGATTGGCCAGGTGCAAGACTGTCTAAGTATTGTACGTCGTTTATGCCCAGATATACACTAATGTTTGAAAGCGAATTGAGTCCTATATTATTGATCCTTATTCTGTAGTATGTACCAGCTATGTCTGTTGTATCTTTTGTAGCATCTACCTCTAGTGCATATGGAACTCGAGATTGTTCCTTTACGATAAGAAAAATGAGTGCTGCAATGAATATTACTCCTACTAAAGAATAGTAAAGATAAATTCTTCTCATAATAAATTCAATCAGTATGTAGTTTATTAAACTAGATCAGAATCAGACGTCGAAACTGGGTTTCTAATATTTCGTAGGAATACCCAGAATTCTCCTTCGAGCATTCTAATGCATAAAATAGTATATTCAAAATAGTATTGCAAAATATAAATTCATAAACAGAGTTCTTTTATCTGAATTGGCTTTTGACATACCTAACTGGGTGTCTATAATCATTGAATTAGGAATAGGCATTGGAATTGCTATTGCGGTGTATAAACTTCAAGCCAGAACATCAAAATTAGCCGAAGAGCTCCTTTCGAGAATTTCATTCATGACATCTAGAGTAGATTCATTATTAGAACAAAGAAGAGTGGATGAGCAGTCGAAAAAAGCATTCGAATGTAAAAGAATCATTGATCATTTAGTGTATATTCAGAAAAAAGAACTCGAATTAAAAGAATATCTGACTGATTATATCTCTGGAGATACGACAAGCGAACAGTTGCAATATTTTATAAAGCAGAATTTTATGCCCATAGCCAAGTACAGGATTCGTGAGATAGAGGATGCCACCAGACAACTGGGAGACAAACTAAGTGATAATAAGTTGAGATTGGATTTTCTGTCGTATATTGAAGCATTCTTAAATCTAAGCGAAACAGTAATGGTGGATGGTAAAAAACAAAATGATGATGATCTTGAGAGTTTCATAATTTCTATAAATCTTCAACTAAGAAGAGTTCAAGAATTCCTGACAAGATTTCGCAAGGAGATAGAACATAATGATGATTCTACCAAATAAATTTATTATCAATCTGTATCCATATCTTTTATTAATTTATGATCCTGGTTTTAACGCACAAGATAGACAACATTCAAAAATGCGATTGGAAGCTCTAATGCAATTTTTTTCTATCCACATTGCAATCTTTAAGACTGTCTATTAGAATCTAAATTCGTAAATTATTGGAACCGAAAATAGGAATTGAAATTAGATTTCATGGATTAGATCTTTGAGATTCCTCTTTGGTTTTGGTACCAGCATCTTTATTGGATATCCCACACAAAGAATCGAAGATGGAAAAAGGTCCGTACCCAGTACTTCCCTAATCCTATTTTCATCCAACATGCCTATCCAAATTGAGCTTAAACCCAAAGCATGTGCAGCCAATTGCGAATATGCAGCTGCAAGCGTGGCGTCCTGTTGAGAAAATTTTCTGATAGTGTCTGGGGGAAAATTCAATTTTACCCTATCAGGGTTCATACAAAATACAAGTACTACTGGAGCATTTACATAAGGTTGATTGTTAGCGGCCTGCACTAGCTTTTTCTTAACTTCTTGATTCTTTATATGATATATCTCAAAACCCTGGAATCCGCCTGCTGTGGGAGCCGTATCTGCAGCTGCAAAAATCATTTCAAGCTTCCATTCTTCAACATCTCTATTTTCAAATTTTCTCTGCGACCTTCTATTGAGCATAACGTTGAAGAGGTTTGTTTGCACGATGTCTTCTACATCATGGCTTCGAACCTCTTCTTTAGGATATAGCAGCTGTGTATTCTTATCGGTAAACATTCTTGCAAAAATATCACTCGGAAAAGACACACACTTGTAATATCATTCAAGTTATTAAAATGGATCCGTTTAAACTACAATCTTTATTGCAGGTGTTATTGATTTCTGATTTCAGCGAAAATAGAGCTCCATTAAATGTTTATAAACTATCCGTAGATTACCACTAAACGGTCAAAAATGGTTGGGGGAAAATCAACAACTCAAATTCCATCAAAAACACCGAGGACTATCAGTAACGATACTTCGAACATTCAAGGCATAATTGAGACCATGCAAAACAGTCTTTTTGATATTACAAATGAAATCGCAAAAATTCAGCCGAGGTATGCTCAATCAGTTTCAAATTATCAAGCTGAATATCTTGAAGCAACTAAAATGGTAATTCAGACCTTTACTAACTTTCAGAGTACTCTTCTCAAATTTAGTTGGATTAACTATGATAATAGATCTACATTATACACCGACCAAATTAAAAATCAAGTCACTATGCTAACAGAAAATATTATCAAATCCTTTGATATTTGGAATCAAATTACCCTTAATTCAATTGATATTTCAAAAGAGAACATAAAGATCTATACCGAAGCAATGACATCTATGGATATCCACAATAGAGATCTAATTAGCTCTTGGAACTCATTTCTAATTCCATCATATTGTAAGTAATAAGAAGAATTTGTTACTAAAATAAATCCACAGAATATTTATTTGATTATTTTGCCAATTTAATTTATTGGAATTGATTCAACTAATTGGGACAAGTCGATTCTATAATAGTCAATCATAGCTGCGTCGTACTGTTGAACTATCTCAATTGGTTCTCCCTTATTCTTTCTATTGCTAATTAGCCCCCTTTGAGAGTAGCTTGTAACATAGGAGTAACCACGTCTTCTAGCTTCTTTTAGAAATTCCGATCTAAGCATGTGCCCTCCCTTTTCTCCTAGGTATCCAGTTCTAATTGCAATCCATTCCATAAAAATTGTATTCATTTTACCCAAATTCTGATCGTTGGTACCACGTCTAAGGGACTCCATGTGCACTGAATTCATTTTACCCAAATTTTCCTCGTACAAACCATATTTGGGTTTGTGCTTTTCCAAGGGACCACCTTTTACATACCCGACGATTTCTCCCATTTTACTATTGATTCTAAGTGTAATCAGTATAGTACTTGAATCAAAAAGTGATTTTCGAAAGTCTTTATCGTAAAAATTTGTAGGAGAGCAATATTCATAACGGATTTTCATAATCATATCACACATATCCTTAGTTATCTCATTCTTCACATCAATAATATTTTCCAAAGACGTTACCAAATTGATTTCATTCTTACGTAACGATGCCTTTATCTCGAGTTCTTTTTCCCAAGCTTCTCTAAAACCCTCAACGTTATCAAAGAAATTTTTCCTAAATGCACTAGGTAGGCTGTGTATTACTCTCTCAAAGGTATCTTTATCATCTTTTTGTTTAAGCCCACTAAAGAATTCAACGGACTTTTCATTAATGACCTGTGAGTGCCATCCAATGCCCCGAGCATTACGTCTTGCCAGTTCCTTAGCATAATTAAAATCACCCAAACAATATCCCGCAATGCGATCACATATAGACAAGTATAACCCGAGCTTTTCATAATGATGTCTTGTGTTAGCATCATCTTGTTGAATTCTTGCCAAGGAAAATAGCTCGTGCATTCTTTTTAATGCATGTTCCTTCTGTGCTCCGGCAAAAGGGTACGTTGTTCTATGTATTAATGCAATGACAATGTTCAGATCAATACCAAACGAGTGGATAAGCTTACCTAATTTTTCATCGTTCCTAATAAAGAGTTCAATATTATCCTCATTAGGCTTTTCAAATTCCTTTCTTGGATCAAAATCATGAAAGAGAGCCGCCACAAAAAGATTCTTGATGTCTTTATCGGGAATTTTATTTTCTAATTTTTGGTTTCCTGCTGACAATAATGAAATAAAAGCAACTTCAAGATTATGATTGATAGTGTGATAACCAGGATAATCCGATCCTAACCCATGTTTAGAAAATTCAGATACTGCATGCCTAATAATTTTTGATGTTGCCCTTTTATCAAAATTCATTTTTGCAGCCAATTCCAAAATTTTGTATTTATGGGACGCCTCTTTTGTTAGACCGATATTATATCGAGTCCACCAGGGAAATAATCTAATTCTTTTATAATATTCATACCACCAGGGTAATGTCTTGCTAGGAGTAATATGATGAATTTCATTTCTTGTGATTTGATCATTTTCATCTATAATCACTGAAGGGCACCTTCACATAGAGAAATACGACTGAATATAAAAAACTTATTATGAAAGGATATTTGAATCTTAAAAATACAATAAACCACATATTTGTCATCATAAATCATTAAAAACATTGAATTATTATGTATTTTTTATGACTAACCTATTGATAATTTTGAGATAAGAATCTCAATGCACTCTCATATACTAATTACCTGTCTGTGAGACTCATATCCTACAGCTTAAGATCCTACTAATGAGCCCATATCAAACTAGCGAATTCCTATAGGCATTTATCATTTCGGAGAAATTTCCATACACTATTTTGCAGTAATTTGCTAGACTTTCAAATTCAGAATTTTTTCCATCTAAAATATCATCCCGACTTATCCCAACTGCTTTCATTTCAGATCCATACTCTATCGCCCAATCATGAATCATCTGGGATGTTACTTCTAGATGAAACAATATTCCGATGGAGTTACCAAATCTGAATGCTTGTGGATACAAATCAGATGAGGCCAACAATTCTGCAGAACCTGGAAGTACAAAAGTATCTCCGTGCCATTGGAAAACTTTTATGTTATTATTATTTATTCCTTTAAAGATATCGTTCTTTCCATTATTATTTATAACGACGTCGAACCATCCGATCTCTTTCTGCTTACCTTTATACACTCTACCTCCTAATGCCTCGGCAATCAGTTGCGAGCCCAGACAGATTCCTAGTAGAGGAACTTGAAGGTTGTTGGCATTGTTTATTAGAACTAGTTCTTCATTCAAATATGGTAAGTATTCATATACAGACATATACCCACCCAAAATAACTATTCCTGCATATTTATCAAGTTCTTTGGGTATCTTGTCCTTTTTAACATGGACTGTCTCGATTATATAACCATCGGACTCAAACAATTCCTTCAAATTTCCGAGAGGTTCAATCTCTGTATTTTGAATAGAGAGGATAATGTCTTTCAACTACATGATGTTGAACTAATTCACTATATCTACTTATTTTAGAAAATTAAGAATCCAATTGTAGACAATAGAATCTATTCTCTTCTTAATTGCTTGTATCTAAAACATCCCGTGGTATGATCATTGACCATTCCTATCGCTTGCATCATTGAATAACATATCTTCGATCCCACAAATTTGAACCCTTTGTTTCTAAGATCCTTGTAAATCATATCAGATTCTTGCGATGTTGACGGAACATCGTTGTACGACTTCCAGGAATTTTGAATAGGTTTGTATCTTACAAAGTTCCAAATATAGGTATCAAAACTGCCAAATTCTTTTTGTATTCTGATAAAAGCATTGGCATTGCTAACTGTCGCCTCTATTTTTTTCTTATTTCTAATGATTAA